>JAASSV010000153.1 GCA_021767685.1 Caryophanales bacterium
AAAGGACGTGTTACAGGTGTGGCAACTGGAGCGTTCGCTTTAGGTGGTTTTGTCTTTAAGACAGTTATCGGTGAGATGTTTAACATTGGTGATGCTGCGTATACACCAGCCTTAGTATCAAGTGTTTTCTTAACGCTCGCAATCATTTATGGTGTCATGACAATAGGTGGCGCTTTACTTCTAGATGTACCAGAAAAAGCATTGCCAGTATCTAAGAAAAGCAAACCACAAAACTGGGATCATAGTCGCAGGGATATGATTAAAACAGGTAATTTCTATAAATTACTATTTAGTGATTTATTGGCTCTTATGCCAGGATTACTCATTATTGGTCTTGCCAAGGATATTGGAACAGATTTTGTCGGGTTAAGTTATACTCAAGCTGCTGGAATTGTTGGATTTGTGGCAATATTTAATGCACTTGGTCGATTGGTTTCAGGTATGGTCGCAGATAAACTTGGGGCATTAACGGTATACCGTACAATGTATATGATTACAATTTTCAGTTTAGCATTACTTGCATTCATCCCATTAAGTTATCCGTTGTTTATTGTTGCTATCTTAGGAATTGTGCTAGGATATGGATCATTTTTATCCCTTGTACCAACAATTGTCGGACGTTTATTTGGGGGTAAATTCTTTAGTGCCAACTATAGTTTTATTTTCCAAGCATATGGAATAGCCGCATTACTAGGTCCTATCATTAAGCGCAGTACCACAACATATAATCAAACATTTATGATCGCAATGGCGACTGCTATTGGGGGATTAGTTATCGCAATGACCATCAAAGATATTAATGAAGAAGAAGTGCATTCAATGGCACAATCTAAAGTATTTAATCAAGCATAAAAAAAGAATATTCACGCATATGAATTTCAATTTGATCAGTTATATTATATAATAAACGTATCATACGATAAGGAGATCATAATGGATTATCAAGTGGATAATATCACAGACTATTTAAATGCGTTACCTGAAGAGCGACAGGTTAAGATCGATCATTTGAGAGAGAGTATACAAACGCACTTACCTAGTGGATTTGAAGAAACCTTTCAGTATAATATGATAACCTATGTCGTTCCATTAAAACGGTATCCAAAAGGATATCTCAACAAAAAAGATACACCATTACCGTTCATTAGTATAGCTTCTCAGAAGCATCATATAGCGCTATATCATATGGGTATTTATATGGATGAATCCTTATTGGAATGGTTTGAAACAGAGTATAAAAATACGGTAGATCATTCACTGAATATGGGGAAAAGTTGTATTAGATGGAAAGACACACAGAAGATTCCATACTCACTCATTGAAGAACTGGTAAGTAAAATGACTGTGGCCGATTTTATTGCCCAGTATGAGAAGTATCATTAATAAAAATAAAAACTGTAAATTGACCTCAAACGAGGTTGTTTACAGTTTTTTTATTATGTGATAGAAAGGAGTAACCCTTTCTCAGCTTCTGTGACGATGAGACCAAGACTACCGACATGATCATGGTATAAATTTGTTGGGCAGTTACCAGGAAGGTCAATCTGTTTTATTAGTTTTCCTGATAAATCAAATTTCCAAACTTTACCCGTGTTATATACAGCAGCATAAACATGATTATCGTTATAGGCTAACCCATCAGGTTCCGCATTCCCACCAATTGTGAAAAACGGTTTAATGTTTTCAATCTGTAACGTTTCTTTGTTCCAATCACCGATAACTAATCGGTGTTGCCAAGTTTCATTAATGATGATTTGTGTGTCATTATTTATGAGAAGAAGTCCATTAGGAAAATACATTTTATCTGCAATTTTAGACACGTCACCCTCAGGTGTGAGAACACACATGTATCCAACCGGATTCTGTTGAGAATCACCTGGACAGGTGAACAAGATATTACCATCATCATCTTGAATTAAATCATTCGGTGCGTTTAATGGTTCACCATCGACTTGATCAGCTAAAACCTCTGTTTCACCAGAACGGACATCAAGTGATCGAATGGCATTGCGCTTTGAATCGCAAAAAATAAGGGTGTTATCATCTTTAACCATCATCCCGTTAGGTGCGCCACCAACGTCATAACGATAGGTTTTACCAGATGAGCGGTGATACTGTGTAATACATCCACCTAGTAACTCAACAAAATAGATATCACCACTTGGTGTTACCACTGGTCCTTCGGGAAAATTCAAATGCTCAGTTAGAATGTTCACAGCCATTAAAATAGTCCTCCTTTAGGGTTTTCGTTAGGGCCATATAAAATTAAACCACCATCTATTTTGATTGTTTCACCAGTAATATAACTCGCCTTGTTAGAGACTAAAAAGGCAACAAGGTTCGCGACATCTTCTGGACTCCCCTTACGTTTTAACGGTACTAAAGAGCTTAAATATCCTTCTTTTAATGCTTTTTCCGATGTTTCTTTTCTAACTTCTGTAGCGCCTGGGGCAACTGAGTTGATTGTTATCTCATGTTCAGCTAGTTCGATTGCCAGTGATTCAACGGCGCGATTTAAAGCAGCTTTTAATGAGCCATAAACGGTATCATTTCGGTAGGCTCGAAATCCACGCGTTGAGCTGATATAAATGATTCGTCCTTTGATATCATTCTCAATCATATGGTTGGCCGCAACTTTTGTAGATGTAAGGTAACTTCTGTAATTTAAGTTATATAGAAAATCGATTAATTCTGGATCAATCTCTGTAATCTTAGAAAGCTTAGTTACTCCTGCATTACAGATTAAAACATCTAAGTGTCCTAGGTCGTTAATAGCCTTATTTGTAACAACTTCAGCGATATCCTTTTCTTCTAAGCTTGCTTGATAATAGAAACAGCGCTGATCCAATTTATGAATTGCTTGTGATAACGACTTTGCTTCCTCTTCCTTGGTATGATAAGTAAATCCAATGTCATAGCCCTCTTTAGCTAAACGGAGAGCAATGCCGCGTCCAATGCCTCGGCTTGCCCCTGTTATAAAAGCTGTTTTACTCATATTTTCACCTCTTATGGGGTAACTAAAGTACCGTCAGGTAATCGTGTTTGTGTCCACTTTGTCACTTTCGTTTTAATCGGATATTTTTTAGCTAACTCTTCATCGATATCAATACCAAAGCCTGGCTTATCATTAGCGTAGATATGGCCATTTTTAACTTCTGGCATGCCAGGAAACATTTTATAGACAACATCGGAGAATCCACACCATTCTAAAATACCAAAATTATGTGCGTTTAAGCTTAAATGAATATTTGCCATGTGACCAATTGGTGAGACATCATTTGGACCATGCCAAGCAGTACGTACGCCAAATTGTTCGGCTAATATGGCGAGTTTTCTAGCAGGAGTGAATCCACCTATTTGACTAATATGAACACGAATAAA
>JAASSV010000154.1 GCA_021767685.1 Caryophanales bacterium
CCCCCCTGCGAAATATCTTAATAATTCACAAATAGAAAACTCAGCGGTTGCGTCCGGTAGTATTATTGATGGTAAATTAGAGCGGACCATTGTTGGTCGTGATGTGGTTATCAAAAAGAATGCGACGATTAAAAACAGTTATATTATGTCAAATTGTTTTATTGAAGAAGGGGCTTTTTTAGATAATGTTATTCTTGATAAACGGACTGTCGTCAAATCAGATACGTATATCAATGGGACACAAGATTTTCCTTACATTTCTCAAAAACGACAAGTTGTAACGAACTTTGATCAAATACGAGTCTGTATGGTGGCGAGCGAAGCCTATCCATTTATTAAACGTGGCGGGTTAGCTGATGTTATTGGTGGTTTGTCACGAAATCTTGTTCGACTTGGTGTTGATGTAACGGTTATTATTCCTTATTATAACCGCATTAAAGATGATTTTAGCGAGACCATTAAACGTGATTTCTCAATGGTTGTCAATTATGGAGATAAGCAATATAAAACAACCATATTTACGCGATTATACAAAAAAGTACGGTTTTACTTTATCGAAAGTTTTGACTTTTTTGATACCAGTAATATTTATGGGTATGATAATGATACCGATCGTTTTGCCTTTTTCAATCAAGCAGTGGTTGATTTATTTGATCATGTGGATAGATTTGATTTGGTTCATATTCATGACTGGCATACCTCATTAATTCCGCTTATTATTGATAACTCTGAACATCAAGGACTTAAAACATTACTCACCATTCACAATGTTGAATATCAAGGTCAAGCAAGCAATGACATCATTCATAAGTTGGATATTAAAGACTTTGTATTCCGAGCCGAATCAATTAATATTTTGGAAATTGGCATTGATACTGCGACGAAACTATCAACTGTATCACCGACATATAAAGAAGAGTTAAAATACGAATACTATGGTAAAAACTTAACATACTTTATCATTAAACGCGAAAGAGATTTCTTTGGTATCTTAAATGGTATTAGTAGTTCATTAAACCCACAACGCGATAAACTCATTCATACCCAGTATCAAATTGGTAGTCGTGATGATAAAGTAGCGAATAAGACATACCTTCAAGAAGTTATGGACTTATCACGTGATGACAATGCTTTCTTGATTGGTATGGTAACACGGATAGTAGAACAAAAAGGATTTGATATTATTTTGCAAGTTCTTCCTGACATATTAGAAGATCAAAGGGTCCAGTTTATTTTACTTGGAGATGGCGATGAACAATATAAAGAGAGTCTAAAAGCTATTCAAGAAACCTATCCAGATCAAGTCAGGTTAAACTTGAGTTATGATGGTACAGTTCCTAATTACATATATGCCGGGGCTGATGCATTCTTAATGCCGAGTCGTTATGAACCATGTGGACTTGGGCAAATGATTGCTTTAAAATACGGAACCTTACCAATCGTTAGAGACACCGGAGGATTATCGGATACCGTCAGTAATTATGACCCGATAACGAAGAGCGGTAATGGCTTTAAGTTTTATAACTATGATGGGTATGATTTATCCCAAACAATCATAACGGCAAAAGAAGTTTACTTTAATCAACCCAACATATGGGATGATATGCAAAAGCGGGCGATGCAAACAAATTACAGTTTAAAACGTCAAGCAAGAAAATACATTGATTTGTATCGAATTGTTATTGAAGCGCAAGAATAAGATAACGGTTTCATGTGACAGAGTCGCTTCAAATGGAGTATAATAGAAACAAGGAGTGATACAAATGACCTTTTTTGAAAACAAATATGCATTTATAGATGAATACAAACATCGGATTAAAAAACGATATATAAAACCTTTAAAGGAAGCAAGTACGCGAGAGCGTTATAATGTGTTAGGAGAGATGGTGTTTGAGGCACTAGCTGATCAATGGCTAGAGACCAAAGACCAGTTATCTAACAACGACCAAAAAGAAGTGTACTATTTCTCGATGGAATTTTTAATGGGACGCTTGATTACAAATAACATCATGAACTTAGGATTACGTGATGTTATTGAAGAAGGTCTCAAATTAGAAGACATTGACATCAATGAAGTCGAACATTATGAATCAGATGCAGGACTAGGAAATGGTGGACTAGGACGCCTAGCTGCCTGTTTCTTAGATTCCATTGCCTCATTAGGTTATCCTGGATATGGTAACGGTATTCGTTATCGCTATGGATTCTTTGAACAAGAAATAGAAGATGGATACCAAGTTGAAAAACCAGACGACTGGCTAAAAGATGGCTATGTTTGGGAAGTGAGAAAAGAAGAAGAAGCAATTGAAATCCCATTTGGTGGACAAGCCTACGTGACAGAAGAAACCGCAGTTTATCAACCAAATGAACTCATTCGTGCTGTCCCTTATGATGTCCCAATTGTTGGTGATCACAATGGCGTTGTCACATCATTACGCCTTTGGAACGCAGAGCCAACAAAAATGCGTCCAGCGGATAAAAATAGTTTTGAATATGATAGCGAAATTCGCCAAATCAGTGGATTTTTATATCCAGATGACACCACACGTAAAGGAAAAGTTCTACGCCTAAAACAACAGTATTTCTTTAGTGCTGCAGGCGTGAGAAGTATTGTCGAACGTCATGTCGAAAGAGGACGTGATTTGAAAGACTTGGCAGATTATGTTGTCATTCAAATTAACGATACGCACCCGAGTTTAGTGGTGCCAGAATTAATGCGCATCTTAATCGATGACCATGATTTTGAGTGGGATGATGCGTGGGCGATCACAACACAAACATGTGCCTACACTAACCACACAATTTTATCTGAAGCCTTAGAGAAATGGCCAGTATCTATTTTACAACCAGTTTTACCACGTATTTTCCATATTATAGAAGAAATAAACCGTCGATTCTGTCGGGAATTATTAGATAAATCATATCCACAAGAAAAAGTGACAGATTTAGCCATCATCTCACATAATACGATTCATATGGCACATTTAGCGATTGTCGGATCATTTAGTGTGAATGGTGTTGCGGAGTTGCACACGAATATCTTAAAGAATATTGAAATGAAAGACTGGCATCAGTTATATCCTAATAAGTTCAACAATAAAACTAATGGAATCACTCATAGACGTTGGCTAATGCATTCGAATAAAGAGTTGTCGGATATATTAGATCAAGTTACAACGGAGTGGCGTCATCACCCAGAAGAACTGAAACAACTGATGAAAAAAGCGAAAACGAAGAAGTATCGTCGCTTAATTAAGAAAATGAAACAAACAAAAAAAGAAGCTTTAGCTGAAAGAATATATGAAGAACAAGGGATCGAACTTGATCCAAATAGTATTTTTGATATTCAAGTAAAGCGGATGCATGAGTACA
>JAASSV010000155.1 GCA_021767685.1 Caryophanales bacterium
AAATATTGCCACAAATCCAACAATTCCAGCAGCTTGAGTATAACTTAACCCGACAAAATCTGTTCCAATATCCTTGGCAAGACCAATTATGAGTAATCCTGGCATAAGAGCCAATAAATCACTAAATAGTAATTTATAGAAATTGCCTGTTTTAATCATATCCCTGCGACTATGATCCCAGTTTTGTGGTTTACTTTTCTTAGATACTGGCAATGCTTTTTCTGGTACATCTAGGAGTAAAGCGCCACTTATTGTCATAACCCCATATATGATTGCAAGCGTTAAGAAAACACTCGATACTAAAGCTGGTGTGTACGCAGCATCACCAATGTTAAACATCTCACCGATAACTGTCTTAAAGACAAAACCACCTAAAGCGAACGCTCCAGTTGCCACACCTGTAACACGTCCTTTGTGATTGGGGAACCATTTCACTAACGTTGATAATGGACATACATACACAAACCCAACACCACTACCAGCTAAAACACCATACGTGATATATAACATAAACGGACTAGTGACATAAGACGAGAGTAAAATTCCACTCGTATAGAGAACTCCTCCAATTAATGTCGTTAACCGTGGTCCAATCTGAAGTTGAACCTTACCTGATATAATTGTTGATGCGGAAAATGATAATAATGAAATGGAATATGTTGTTACTACACTATCTTTTGTAACGCCATATGCTTCAGCGATCGGCTCATTGAATAAACTCCATGCATAGAGTGCTCCAATTGCAACTTGAACCATAATTGCAGCAAACGTAACAATCCATTTGTTTCTAATGCGATATGTCATAAATCTACCTCCTGAATTTTTGCAGTCTTGTGTATTATAGTACTTTAAGTAAGTGTTTTCAAGAGATGTTGTTGAATTTATAAACTTATTTGTTATGCGTTTACTTTTAAACAAGGCTAAACATCTAAAGATAGCTAGTATACTAGTTCTATAACAAAACCAAAAAAAGATAAAAAAGAACGCAATGACTTAGTCATTACGCTCTATCTTTTTATTATAATTATTATAACATTTCACTAATTGATTTCGCTTGCATATGTAATGTTAGATACTCTGGCCCACCAGCCTTAGAATCTGTTCCACTCATATTGAACCCACCAAACGGTTGATATCCAACAATAGCGCCTGTACATTTACGATTGAAGTATAAGTTCCCGACATGGAAATCTTCGCGTGCTTTTTCTAGATGCATACGATTATTAGATATAACAGCGCCTGTTAAGCCATATTCAGTATTGTTTGCTACTTCAATAGCTTCATCAAAATCTTTAACTTTACAGACACTAAGGACAGGCCCAAAAATCTCTTCTTGCATTATTCTCGCGTCTGGAGCACAATCGATAAAGACAGTTGGATCAACGAAAAATCCTTCTTCATTACTTGAGGTTCCACCAACAAGCAACTTCGCTTCTTTTTTACCTATTTCAATATATTTAGTCACTTTATCAAATGCTTTTTGATCTGTTAAAGGTCCCATGAAGTTATTAAAGTCTTGGACATTACCAATCGTTAACTCTTCTGTTAAAGTTTTCACTTTTTCAACAACTTCATCATAAACATCTTTTACGATGATAGCACGTGAACACGCACTACATTTTTGTCCGCTAAATCCAAAGGCACTTTTAACAATTGAGTTTGCGGCTAAATCTAAATCTGCATCGCTATCAACAACAATGGCATCTTTTCCACCCATCTCAGCAATAACCCGTTTCAACCATTTTTGTCCTTCACGTACTTTAGCAGCATTTTCATAGATTGTTTGTCCAACAAGTTTACTACCAGTAAATGAGACAAACCGTGTTTTTGGATGTGCGACCATGTATTCACCAATCTCTGGCCCATCACCTGGGATAAAGTTAACCACACCTTTTGGTAGTCCTGCTTCTTCTAAGACTTCCATTAGATGATACGCAATAACTTGTGTTGTAATCGCAGGTTTTAATAATACCGTATTTCCACTCACAACTGCTGCACTTGTCATTCCGGTAAGAATCGCTAGCGGGAAATTCCATGGTGTGATAACTGCGGCAACACCAAGGGGAATAAATCGGTATTCATTGCGTTCAATATTGCGCTGACTTTGTGTCTTTTTATCGGCTTCACTTAGTTCTAACATTTGACGTCCATAATACTCTAAAAAGTCAATCGCTTCTGCTGTATCAGCATCAGCTTCTGACCATGGTTTACCTGCTTCTAGCGTCATTAAAGCACTAAACTCAAACTTACGTTTCCGTAAAATAGCCGCCGCTTTAAATAAGACATCAGCACGTACTTTGGCTGGTACTTTTTTCCATGTTTCAAAAGCATCTAACGCTGAGGTCATAGCTTTTTCAGCATGATCAATACTTGCTTGATGCACCTGACCAATTACCTCGTCTTTTTTTGATGGGTTAATTGAGGTGTATAGGTTACCCGATTCGACTCTTTCACCATTAATAATTAGTGGATAAGTCGCACCTAGTCGTTGTCGCACTCCTTCAAGTGCCTCTTCATACTTCAGTCGGTTATCTTCAATCGAAAAATCAGTTAATGGTTCTGTTTTGTACGTATACATTGCCATACATATTCTCTCCTTTCATTACACAACAGAGGTTTCATACTCTGTATCTTCCATATTTTCAAAGCGATTCACATGTAAATCAGTAATGTCAATCGTTGTTGGTTTATTAAGGATAATCTCACTTAGTAGTAATCCTGTCATTGGTGCAAACATAAAACCATGTCCACTAAAGCCACAAGCGAGATAAAATCCTGGTAAGGCAGATTCACTGATGATTGGTTGACGATCAGGGCTACAGTTATAAGATCCTCCCCACTGTCGAATCACACGTAAATCTTTTAACGGTGGTAACAGTTTTGTTGCTGTTTTCGCCATCTCATCTAAGAATTGCCACGAACTTGATATATCGTGATTATGTTCGGGATTAGATGGACTACGTCCCATAATAAATGCACCATGAGGAACTTGTTGGCAATAAATATTTTCTGTGAAAGAAATCACCATTGGATCTTGCATTGGTTCAATGGGTTCCGTAACTAAAATTTGATGATTTTCACTATACACAGGAATCTCCACACCAGCTAAATTTCCAACCTCTTTTGCATAGCCTCCAGCAGCATTGACCACTTTGTTTGTTTCAACAGTTCTTTTATCAGTAATGACTTGTTTGATTTGGTTGTTTTCAACAATAATATCTAACACTTTTTCATAGTAATGGAATGTTACACCAAGACGTTTTGCCGCATGGTAGTAAGCATCTGTCATCAAGAACGGATTTAAATGTCCATCTGTTGGACAATACGTTGCGCTTAAGAAAGCATCTTCATTTAAATGGG
>JAASSV010000156.1 GCA_021767685.1 Caryophanales bacterium
AAATGTGTCTCTTTCACCATGAAGAAGAAATAAATCACGGTCACACCAACACTCAAGAATTGTAAGGCTTGCATTAAGAATGCTTCGTTGTAAGTTAATACTTGAGATAATAACGTCATTACAGGTAATACTAAGAAGAACGGTGCCAAGGCAAAGACAGTCGTGACATAGACATCTTTAAAGCGGCCTTCTCCTTCACGTATACTACTAACAAGGTAGTTTGCACCTACCCATAAGACAAATGGTAAGAAGATTTTCATGGTTTCTTCTAAAACATTAATATCCGCAATGACACGGGCATTAAATAAGAAACTCACATTATAAATATAAATAATATATAACAAGTAGTATAAGACAAAGACAAACGTCGCGGAGAAATAACTCACACGGTTTTCTCGTTTTATCTCATACGTTGCATCCGATGGATGCCTTAAATAAGTAAACAAGTAAAGCGATTCATCGAGTAATTTAGATTTACTTCTTGCCTTATTCACAACATTTTTAACAGGATCGCTCACATAATGCATAAAATGGAACAATAAGTTAGCGATATAGACCACGAGTCCGACAATTAAGATGGTTAAAATAACACCTATATTTTCTAATAACCATTCATTCCTAACTTCCCAATACGCATCACTATAGCCCCCACGATCATATGAGACACGGTATTCATGTAAGGCTTCATCATAACGTTGTAAACTATAATACGCATTACCAAGTCCTTGATGGGCTAAGTCAAATAAATCGTTCATTTTCAATACTTCACGCCATGGTTCTTCGGCTTCAACGTACTGCCCTTCTTGATAGAGATTTAAGGCAGTATGTACCAAGCCAGCAAACTCTGTTGGGATAAAGATTTGTAACTCTTGTGTTGCTCGGTCTAAGACATAAATATTATATTTTCCATCCACCGCAATGGCACTAGGTAAGTTAAACAATCCTTTAATCTGGTTACTAGCATCTTGCCCACCAAATTGAAAGAGTAAGTTTCCTTCCATATCATACTCGGTAATAAGTCCTGATTGTGAAATCGTATAAATATTACCGATTGGTCCAACGTAAACATCAACCAAATCTGGTTCATGCATCATCTCTGGTAATAGACTGTCTCCACTAATGTTTAAGCGTTTTACACCAAACCCTTCGACCCCCAAACTAACGGTGTGAATTAACCCTCGTGAATCAATTGCTACATTGGAAATCTCAGGTGGTGCGATGTTGAACAGGTTCTCCCGTTGTTCATCAGTGAACAAGGTATATTGTAATCGTGTTCTGAGAGATGGTTGGATGATGTTAGTCCCAAAATACCCTAAGAAAACGCCGGTATTTGAAAACTGTACTAATCCTTTAGTCCCATTGTTTAAGACATACACATTCCCTCTAGTATCACTAACGATCTTGCGTGGCGCATACTCATCACTACCAAAAAGTGGTGAAGTAGGCGCTTCGTATTGATCGAGAATAGACCCATCTGTATCCAATTTATAAGCAAGATTCGCTTCTGGGTCAGCGACAAAAATTAAGCCTTCTGGATTAACAAAAATCCCTGTTGGATTAAGCAATAAGTCGTCTGCCAGAACCTCGACAGTTTCTTCACTTAAGTTAAATTTGATAATTTTACCCGTATTAGTATCTTCATTTGAACTAACGATATATACGGTATTGTTCGAATCGACAAATAAGTCATTTGGTGTATCTAAACTGACACCATAAATATCTTGTAATTCAGACAGTGCCACATAGGCATCTTGTGTTGGCACAAGGCGCTCGTTTGACACGGTCCACGTACGGTATCTGACACCTGTCTCAGCATCGATTTCTAATTTGGTACCGACAAACAGAAATGCGATCAAGACAATTAAAATAATTTGTAGTTTTTTCATTATTTGATCCCCGAATGTGCCATTGTATTCATTACTTTATTTTGTAAGAAAATGAACATAGCAATATTAGGCACAAATTGGATTAACGTTGCTGCAGCCATAATCCCTTGTCCTGCAACGGCGTTACCACCGGTTACAGTCCCTACGCGTGCTGCGAGGGTTGAGAAATAGAAACTTAACGTTTTCATACTTTCATCATCAACAAACAGGTTAGGTCCAACAACATCATTCCAGATTAACTGGAACGATAAGATTGCCACTGTCGCAAGTGCTGGGGCGATAATCGGTACTATTATCTTTAAAAATATTTCCAACTCGCTTGCGCCATCAATTTTAGCTGACTCAATGAGTTCATTTGGTGTTTGATCGATAAACTGTTTGACTAAGAATAGTCCAACAGGCATCGCGATTAACGGTAATATTAATACCCAGTAAGTATCAATTAACCCAAGTCGTGTCACTGTTAAATACCGTGGAATAATAACGGCAATTGGCACGAACATTAAGGCTAAGGTATTGATTTCAAATAATGCATTTTTTCCTCTAAACTTTAATTTACTTAATCCATACGCAGCGAGTGATGTAATAATAACACTCAAGAATACACCTAGTCCTGTAACAACAACACTGTTGAATAAATAACGACTAAATGGGATCCCACTATCTGCGGCTAAACTGACTAAGTCCTTGAAGTTATTTAACGTTGGTACCCGAACGAAAAATCGTGGTGGGTACGCGAACAGTTCATTGGCAGGTTTAAAGGCATGACTGATAATAAACAATATTGGTAAAGCAACAAACAATGCCATCGGAATTAAAATCAAATAAAATTTAAGTTGACTTCGATGGAACCGTTTGGGATTAATTTTCATTCCACTAAATTTAGCCATATGCGCACCTCCTAGTCTCTTTCTCCGAGTAAGTTCCAAGTAATCTTACTAATACCATAAATCATTAATAATAATATCACACTAATTGCAGATGCATACCCCATTAAGTACCGGATAAATCCAAAGTCCTCAATATGGTTAACCATCAACTGCCCTGAGTACTGTGGTGTAGGGTTCGCTCCAGACAATTGGACACCAATGGCCCCAATCATAAAGGTCTGAACCACGGCCATGACGGCTCCAAAGAGCATCTGTGGTTTCATCGATGGAATGGTGATATAGAAAATCTCTTGCCATCTATTACGCATACCATCAACATACGCCGCTTCATATAAGGATTGATCAATATTTAAGATTCCCGCCATCATGGCTAAGAATCCAACCCCCATACTTGACCATAATCCAACAAGGATCATAATATTCATCAAATAGTCAGGTGATATCAAGAACTGGATTGGCTCTTGGATGATACTCATCCGCAAGAGCATACTGTTCAGATATCCTGTTGCATCTCCACTAAAGAGTACAGTCCACACAACGGCCATCGCAA
>JAASSV010000157.1 GCA_021767685.1 Caryophanales bacterium
TTTAGGAGTGATAGTATGTACGAACGTATATTAGTACGGTATGGGGACCTCACGCTTAAAGGGAAAAACAAACGATTTTTTGTGAAACAAGCAAATAAACTCGTACGGGAAAAAGTAAAGAGTAACAAAGTGACTTATGAACGCAATCATGATCGCTTATACATCAAACTAAATGGAGAAGATCCAGAGGTAGTAATCAAAGGATTAAACCGCGTTAGTGGATTATCTAGTTATAGTTTGATTAAACGTATAGATACTGATTTGGATACAATCAAAGAAGAAGCACTTGCGATTTTAAAAAAAGAAATCATACGCGAGGGTATTCCATTTAAAGTTGAAACCAAACGGGCAGATAAAACCTACCCATTAACGAGTCCTGAAGTGACGAAAGACTTAGCAAAATATGTCTTAAGACGGACAAATGGATTGGTTGTAGATGTCCATAATCCTGAGTTAGTGTTAAATGTTGAAATTCGTCGTGAAGGCGCATATATCTATTGCCATAAGATTAAAGGTATGGGTGGCTACCCCGTTGGTATGGGCGGTAAGGGCTTAGTGATGATGAGTGGTGGAATAGATTCACCAGTTGCCGCATTTCAAGCGATGAAACAAGGGATTGAGGTGGAGTTAATTCATTTTGAATCAACGCCGTTAACCAGTATTGAAAGTGCTCAAAAAGTTGTTGATTTAGCTAAGAAGTTAAGTGTCTTTGCCCCGGGTAATAAAATTAAACTACACATGGTGCCATTTGAAGAAATGCATCAAGCATTATTGAATAATGTACATGATTCTTATCAAATTACGATTATGCGTAGAATGATGTACCGTATTGCGGAAAAATACGCGAATGAGCATAAGCAACAAGTCATTATCAATGGTGACAGTGTCGGTCAAGTTGCGTCACAAACCTTAGAAAGTATGACAGTAGTTAATAATGTAATTGATATGCCGATTATAAGGCCTCTCGCAACAACAGATAAACTCGATATCATCGCAATAAGTAAGGAAATTGATTGTTATGATATTAGTATTCGTCCGTTTGAAGATTGTTGTACAGTATATGTTCCTAAGAGTCCGATTACAAAACCTCGGGAAAATAATTGTTTAGGACAAGAAGAAAGCTTTGATTATGCACCTATTATTGATCATATTATGCCTAAAATTAAAACGATAGAGATAACTGAAGACATAGATTTAGATTTAACTTTGGGTGGATTTACAGTTCAAAGTGCATTATAGTTTGCTTACAAACAAAAAATAAGTATACTAAATATGAGGTGATGATTATGACTAAAGTATTTGGTATCCTAGCAGTGGTGATTATGGCATTGACGTTAACAGGATGTAACACACAAGAATACACAGATATTTCGAATGAAGAACTGAAAACAATGTTAGAAAATGAAGATTATCAATTTGTTGATGTAAGAACCAGTGAAGAGTTTTATAATGAAAAGATTCCTGGGTTTACTTACAATATTGATTATTATTATTTAGTTGACGATTATTCGTTATTAGATCGTTTAGACAAGACAGTCCCTGTTGTTATTATGTGTAATAGTGGGAATAGAAGTGCTGACGCTGCTGACATATTTGTTGATCAAGGATTTGAAACCGTCTATAATCTTGAAAACGGGATTGTAGAATGGGATGGAGAAACAGAGTAATCTGTTTCTTTTTTTATGTTTCATGCTATAATGGTTTTAGGTGATTCGATGAAAATTACAAGTGTGAATAACAGTTTAATTAAAGAGATGACAAAACTTCATCAAAAAAAGTATCGTGATCGCACGGGCTTATTTTTAGTTGAGGGATATCATTTATATGAAGAAGCAAAAAAACATGGACTGATAGATCGTGTCTTTACAACTGATACATCAATTGCAGGAGATAATGTCACTTACGTTAGTGATCATGTATTACAAAAGTTGGCCAATACAAAAAGTCCGCAAGGGGTTGTTACAATCTGTAAGATGATGACAGAAAATCCATTAACAAATCGTATTTTAATCTGTGATCACGTACAAGATCCTGGGAATCTAGGGACCTTAATGCGCAGTGCACTAGCCTTTGGGTTTGAGACAATTGTTCTTGATCACTCTGTTGATACATATAACGATAAAGTCTTACGGAGTACACAAGGGGCATTATTTCAATTAAATATTATTAATCAAGACATTGAAACTTTTATGATAGAGAACCCGTCATACTATTATGTTGGGACAGCCTTAAGTAATCATAAAATGACAGACATAGAAGTGAAAGAAAAGATGGCCGTTATTGTTGGAAATGAAGGCTCTGGGATTAGAGAATCAGTGCTTGAGAAAGCTGATATCAATGTGACGATTCCAATTCAACATATTGATAGTTTAAATGTAGGTGTGGCTGGCAGCATCATCATGCACTTTGTTAGCGATTTTGCTTGATTTCATCCCCTATATATGATAAAATACTTACGCATATGAGTTAGAGAGTGGGTCCACACCCACTCTTTTGTTTGAAAAAAGGAGGCCATTATGAAACATGTTACAGAAGCAATAGAAACCATAGTCGCAAACAATAACATGTACTGTTACGATGTGTTATATGAGCGCGAACAAGATCGATTCTTTGTTCGGGTCTTACTTGATCGACAAGAAGGAATCACCATTGATGATTGCCAAACGATTAGTCAAGAAGTCAGTACAAAACTCGATGAGTTGGATCCCTTTAAAGATCCGTATTACTTAGAAGTCATGAGTGCTGGTATCGAGCATGAGTTAAGAAATGATGAAGAAATTAAGTTGTCGTTAGGTAAGAAGATTTTCGTTAAAACGTATGAACAAGCGTTTACCGGAACCTTATTAAAATATAAGGATGGAATTCTAACAATTCAAATCGATAATAAAAACACAGTAGACGTTGGTGCAATCGATGCACAAGAGCTACGTCTCAGTATATAGAAGGAGGTAGATAACCATGATTCGTAAAGATTTTTTCAAAGCATTAGAAATGCTCGCACAAGAGCGTGGAATCGAAAAAGAGAAGATACTAGATATCTTTGCAAGAGGGTTATTGAACGCATACAAAAAAGAACATCAAACGAGTGATAACGCACGGATTGAATTCAACGAAGACAAAAATGAAATTTTACTTGTCGCAGAATATACTGTTGTTGATGAAGTTGAAAATCCAGGTGAAATCAGTTTAAAAGACGCAAGAAAGAAACGTAAAACAATCAAAATTGGTGATACATTAAAAGTAAAAGAAAAACCAAATGAGTTTGGTCGTATTGCTGTATCTAGCGTTAAGCAAATTTTAACTCAAGGGTTAAAA
>JAASSV010000158.1 GCA_021767685.1 Caryophanales bacterium
CAAGCGCGTCGTGATTTTGGATACAATAATACAATCTATATCCACAATACATTAGTGCCATATTTGGCAAGTGCTGGGGAGATGAAAACAAAGCCAACACAACATAGTGTTAAGACATTACGGGAGTTAGGGATTGCACCAGACATTATCGTCTTACGGACAAAACGTCCAATTACTAACTCTATTCGGGAGAAAATTGCTCTTTTTTGCGATGTTCGTAAAGAAGAGGTTATTGAAGCAAGAGATCAAGAGGTACTGTATGAGGTCGTCTTAAAATTAGAAGAACAAGATTTAGACGACTTAGTCTTAAAACACTTTAATTTAGAAACAGAGCCGGTTGATTTAACAGAGTGGAAAGCCCTTGTTGAAACCGTGAAAAACTTAGATAAAGAGATTACTATTGGATTAGTTGGTAAGTATGTCTCATTGCAAGATGCTTATTTAAGCGTTAGTGAAGCGTTATATCATGCGGGATATGCTTATCATACAAAAGTAAATATTAAATGGATTAACGCAGGAGAACTTGTGGATAATGATCCAAAAGCGTATCTAAGTGATGTCGATGGTATTTTAGTGCCTGGTGGGTTTGGCAAACGTGCCATTGAAGGAAAGATTAATGCCGTTACTTATGCTAGAGAGAATAATATTCCTTATTTAGGATTATGTTTAGGTATGCAAGCAGCAACCATCGAGTTTGCACGCAATGTCTGTGGATTAGAGGGAGCCCATTCTACAGAGTTTGATAAAGATACAGCCCATCCTGTTATTGATTATCTTCCTGAACAATATGAAGGAATTGATATGGGTGGAACATTACGATTAGGGCTCTATGATTGTGAAATTAAGAAGGATACATTAGCGCATAAACTGTATCAAAGTGACTTAATTCAAGAGCGTCACCGTCATCGTTATGAGTTCAGTAATGGGTATAAAAAAACATTAGAAGATTGTGGCTTAACATTTAGCGGAACGAACCCAGCCACAGGACTTGTCGAGATGATTGAAATTAAGAATCATCCGTTCTTTATTGCATCTCAATTTCATCCTGAGTTTAAATCAAGACCACTTAGACCCCATCCATTATTTAAAGGATTTGTCGAAGCAAGTTTAAAGAATAAAAAAGAGAAATAAGTACAATATATTACTGAAAAACTTAAAAAGTCTTACATTATGACATAATTGCTAAAATTGTCTCATTATGATATCAATAAAACGGCTAGAAATAGCCGTTTTTATATGGACTGTATGCCTTCACTATTTAGTATAATTATGATATAATTTATCTAACGAACTTGTAAGGAGGAGTAACAATGTTATCAAAACAAGTCATTACACATGTTTTAGAAGCTGCATTATCTACAAATGCTGATTTTGCTGAAGTGTTTATTGAAGATAAATTTCAAACAAGCGCATCATTATTAGATAGTAAAATAGATAAAGTAAATAATGCAAAAGTATTTGGTATTGGTGTTCGTGTTGCAAGAGGATACCATGTCGTTTATGGATATACAAACAGCAAAGAAGAAGCTGATTTAGTACAACTTGCAACCGATTTAGCCCAATCGTTTAAAGGGGAATCAAGAGGTATTAAGGTAGAACTCGGTGAGTTACAATCAGATCAGGATCACCAGGTTAAAATACTACCATCTGAAGTACCAATTGAAGATAAAGTTGCTATTTTAAAACGCGCGGATAAAGCAGCCAGAGCCTATAGTGATGAAATCACACAGGTTAATGCACGCTATGCAGATTATGTACAAAACGTATGGATTGCTAACTCAAATGGAACATATGTTAAAGATCAACGTGTACGTACACGTTTAGCTATTGCTTCCATCGCATCAGATGACAATACTAAACAACAAGGATTTAACGGTCCTGGAGGGTTTTATGGTTTTGAAATCTTTGAAGATCTCATTGATGTTGAAGCAGCTGCACAGGAAGCATCACGTATTGCAATACAGAACTTACATGCCGAAGAATGTCCAAGCGGAACAATGCCTGTCATTATTGATAATGGCTTCGGTGGTGTTATTTTCCATGAAGCTGTAGGACATAGTTTAGAAGCAACATCTGTTGCTAAAGGCGCAAGTGTTTTCACAGGTAAAAAAGGTGAGAAGATTGCCAGTGAATTAGTTACTGCGGTTGATGATGGAACAATCCCTAATGGATGGGGAAGTGCAACATACGATGATGAAGGGAATAAACAAACACGTCGTGTCCTTATTAAAGATGGTGTTTTAAACTCATATATGATTGATGATCTCAATTCGAAACGTATGGGTGAACCTAGTACGCATTCAGGACGAAGAGAAAGTTATCGTTATGCCCCTACATCACGTATGACAAATACATATATTGATAATGGTGATTCAACATTTGAAGAAATCATTAAGAATACTAAATATGGTCTATATGCTAAGAAAATGGGTGGCGGAAGCGTTCAACCTGCGACTGGTGATTTCAACTTTGCTGTTATGGAAGGATATATTATCAGAGACGGTGAAATTAAAGAACCTGTTCGTGGTGCCACATTAGTTGGATCAGGAAAAGATGCATTACAAAAAATTGATATGGTTGGAAATAACTTATTGCGTGCTCAAGGAATGTGTGGAAGTGCGTCAGGAAGTATTCCAACAGACGTTGGACAGCCAACTATCCGTGTGTCAGAAATGACCGTTGGTGGACGAAAGGGGGCTAACTAATGAATTTTGACAAGTTATTTGCCTTAGCCAAAGAAAAAGGTATTGAAGATTTACAAGTCTATTTTTCTGGTGGAACCCACTTTGATATCGAAGTGTTTAAAGGGTCATTAGAAAAATATACCATTGCAGATACTGCTAAGTTATCCGTTAAGGGTATCTATGATAAAAAGATGGGAACTGTTACTACCGAAATCATTAATGATGAACAGTTTGATTTCATTGTAGACAGTGTTATTGCTTCAGCTAAAGCTATTGATAACGATGATGAAGTTTTCATTTATGAAGGCGATGATCATTATAAAGAAGTTGAAGGATTATACAATAAAGGGTTAGAAGAGGTTGATCCAAAGCGTAAAATTGATGATACATTAAAGCTTGAAGAGTTAGTTAAAGCGGAAGATGAACGCGTAACCATGGTACAAGCCTTTTATGGAGATGGTACAACTAATGTCTTAATCCAAAACTCAAAAGGTCTTAAACTAGAAAAGAAAGTTAATGTTGGTGTCTTTGGTGTATATGTTATTGCGAGCGATGGAAATGATCAACGGACCGCAATGGAATATCAACAAAGTAACATATATGATGA
>JAASSV010000008.1 GCA_021767685.1 Caryophanales bacterium
AAAAAGTCAGCAAGTAATATCTGCAAAGGCCAGGTATAAAATAGATAAAACCCGATATTGTTGATAAACATGATCCCTGCAAGTAACGTTAAGGGATGCAACATATAGCGGTTATTATAATGCGTTGCTGTGTAGATTCCCAAATAAACAAACGTAGCTAAACTTACGAGAAATAACACAAGCACCATCACTGATGTTGGAGAAACCAAGTGATTAAATGTCATGACAAATAACAACGCAGGTACCGTCCGCTTAATAATAGAATAATGCCAATAATCTTTTAACAGTAAAACGTAGAACACAGATGATGTTATTATAATTAGTAAAAGTAAGAATACAGGTAATGACGGAACATTATAAAACGCATAATACCCGATTCCTGGACCGGCAAACATCTTAATTAATAAGGTAATGGTGTTTGCTCCAATTAGTAATAAAATCTTTTGCTTAGTTGTCATACGAATAACCCCTTTGAAAGTGTTTTATAATTCTAAAATTGTCATAAATATGCCCTTACATAAGGCGTTTAATAAAATAATTAAAAAAAGTAATTAAAGTTCTTTACATTCTTTTTTAACGTGTTATAATATCCTCTGGCTTGATAAAAATTTAATCAAAAAAGGGGGAAAAACCATGTACATTACACATATGGAAAATGTTATGATCTTTGAACAAACACGATTAGAACACAAAGAAAAAATCAAAAAAGTTGAAAAGCATAACCGATAAATAGAATTCTCAGTGATGGGAATTCTTTTTATTTATTATATCATATTATTTATAATTATTCACTATTATTTATAATATTTTAGAAATTATTTTAATTTATGTCTCTTATTACTCATGAGGAGCACTAACAAAAAAAGCTAACACCGATAAGTTGTTAGCTTTTTTATATGATTAGTCAACAAATTCGATGATTGCCATTTCTGTTGAGTCACCACGGCGAGGTCCCATTTTATAAATGCGAGTGTATCCGCCATCGCGATCTACAAAACGTGGTGCGATGTCATCAAATAATTTTTGTAATGCGTTTTTATTGTCTCCAGCCTCGATAGGTCTCACTGTTTGACCAGCTTGACGACGAGATGCAAGAGTATTCTTTTTACCAAGAGTTACCATTTTGTCCGCTAGACGTTTTAACTCTTTTGCTTTTGTCGCAGTTGTTGTGATGCGTTCATGAATGATTAATTGTGTCACTAAATCACGAAGCATCGCTTTACGTTGATCACTTCTACGATTTAATTTTCGATATCCGCTCATGAATTCTACCTCCTATGTATGTCTTGCAAGTGAGAGATTTAATTCATCTAGTTTGGTCTTCACTTCTTTAAGTGATTTCTTACCTAAGTTACGTACTTTCATCATATCTTCTTCTGTTTTCTGAGTTAACTCTTCAACAGTGTTGATTCCAGCACGTTTTAGACAGTTGTATGACCGTACAGATAAGTCTAAATCTTCAATTTGCATTTCTAAGATTTGAGAGTTTTGTTCGTCTTCACGTTCAACCATAAACTCTTCTTCTTTAACTTTTTCACTTAATTCAACCATAACATTCAAGTGCTCAATCATCATTTTTGATGCAACAGCGATTGCTTCTTGAGGTGTTACAGCGCCATTAGTCCAGATTTCAAGCATTAACTTATCATGTCCAGCGTCCCCACTTGACGCAGGGCTAACATCATAATTAACACGTGTTACTGGTGTATAAATACTATCGATTGGAATAACACCAATCATACTTCGATTGATAAATTGTTTGTTTTCATCCGCGCTAACGTATCCAATTCCGCGTCTTGCGGTCATGACCATACGAAACTTTCCAGCGCTTACGGTTGCGATATGTTGATCTTCATTGATGATTTTCACTTCATTATCGCAAATAATATCTTTTGCAGTAACTACTTGAGGTCCGTCAACATAGATTTCCAATCGTTTTTCTACATCGGGATCGTCATTATCAATACTGAGTACTACTTCTTTTAAATTCAATACGATGCTTGTAACATCTTCAACCACACCGTCAATGCTTGAATACTCATGGTCTACACCATCAATTTCAACATTAACAATCGCAGCACCCGGTAAAGAAGATAAAAGGATACGACGCATTGAGTTTCCTAATGTAATTCCATACCCTCTTTCAAGTGGGGTAATTAAGAATTTTCCATAGGTATTATCGTCATCAAGTAATTCGATCGATGTATTTGGTTTCTCGAATTTTAAATCTTTCAATAGATTCCCTCCTTAGATTACTACGGTTTATTTATGAGGTCGTTTCGGTGGACGACACCCGTTGTGTGGAATTGGTGTAACATCGTTAATTGCAGTTATATCTAATCCTGCAGTTTGTAAACTACGAATTGCTGCTTCACGTCCAGGTCCTGGACCTTTCACTGATACTTCTACACGTTTTACACCGTGATCCATCGCTGCTTTAGCACATGCTTCTGATGCTAACTGTGCAGCAAATGGTGTTGATTTACGACTACCTTTGTATCCTAATGCTCCTGCACTGCTCCATGCAATGGCATTACCATCAGGATCGGTAATAGTAATGATTGTATTATTGAAAGTCGAATGAATATGTGCCACTCCGGAAGGAATATTTTTTCTCACACGACGTTTCTTTTTAACTCTTTTTTTAACTTGTTTACGTGCCATTAGTTTCTTCCTCCTTTATTTTTTCTTATTCGCTACTGTACGTTTTGGACCTTTACGTGTCCGTGCGTTATTGCGTGTTTTCTGTCCGCGTACAGGAAGCCCTTTACGATGACGCATTCCTCGGTAACTTCCAATTTCTTTTAAACGTTTAATATTCATATTAACTTCTCTTCGTAAGTCACCCTCAACCTTTACTGTCTCGACTTGACTACGAATACGAGATAATTCGTCTTCTGTTAAATCTTTTGTACGTGTACTTTCGTTAACTTCTGCTTTTGCTAAAATTTCTTGTGCCGTTGACTTTCCAATTCCATAAACATATGTTAGTGAAATAACAATACGCTTATCGCGTGGGATATCAACACCTGCTATACGTGCCATTTATCGTGCACCTCCTATTAACCTTGTCTTTGTTTGTGCTTCGGATTGTCGCAAATAACCATAACTTTACCTTTACGTTTGATTATTTTACATTTATCGCACATTTTCTTTACACTTGGTCTTACTTTCATAATAAATTTCCTCCTTTGGAGCGCTATTTTCTCTTTTTATGACGGTACGTAATGCGCCCACGTGTTAAATCATACGGTGACATTTCCACCGTGACTTTGTCGCCTGGTAGAATGCGAATGTAATACATACGGATTTTACCAGAAACGTGTGCTTTTACTTTATGACCGTTCTCTAACTCAACCAAAAATTCTGTGTTTGGTAATGCCTCGACAACAGTACCTTCAAATTCAATTTTTTCTTCTTTTGCCATAATTCCTCCTTTAAACCGTTGTTAAAAGAATAGGTTTATCCTCGGTAATCACAATCGAATGCTCATAGTGAGCACTAAGTGACCCATCAACTGTCACAGCTGTCCAATTATCTTGTAATACATTTACCTCTTTACGACCCAGGTTAATCATTGGTTCAATTGCAAATGTCATTCCCGGCTTTAATAAGGTTCCTTTACCAGGAAGCCCAAAGTTTGGGATTTGCGGGTCCTCGTGTAATTCTTTACCAAGACCATGTCCAACGAATTCTCTAACGACACTGTACCCATGCGCTTCGGCATACGTTTGGATCGCATGTGAGATATCGGATAATCGGTTGCCTGCTTTTGCCTGTTCTAATCCTTTAAATAATGACGCTTTGGTTACTTCCATAAGGCGATTTGCCTCATCACTAATCTCACCGACGGCATATGTCCATGCACTATCACCATGATAGCCTTTATAGTAAGCACCAATATCAACACTGATGATGTCACCATCTTTTAAGATGACTTTCTTACTTGGAATACCGTGTACAACTTGATCATTCACACTTGTACATGCACTGCCAGGGAATCCACCATATCCTTTAAAAGATGGGGTAGCTCCATGATCGCGAACCACTTGTTCAACCACTTGATCAATCTCAAATGTTGATACACCTGGTGCAATCATCTCTTTGACTGCTTGATGTGCAAGTGCCACAATTCGACCGGCTTCTCGCATAATGTCTATTTCACGTGGTGATTTAATCGTAACCATTATAAATCCTCCAAAACCATCATAATATCTTCAGTAACTTGATCAAAGGCTTGCATTCCATTGACGTGGTACAAGATCCCTTTCTCTTCATAGTAGTCAAGTAATGGTTTGGTTTTTGTTTCATATATTTCAAGACGATTTTGCACAGATTCGTGCGTGTCATCTTGACGTTGATAAAGCTCACCACCACATTCATCACAAACACCAGGTGTTGTGGGTGGTTTAAACTTCAAATGATAGGTTTCTCCACAATCGCGACAAACGCGACGATGTTCCATGCGTTCAAATAACACATCATGACTCGATAAAATATTAATAACAGCGTCTAACTGTGTATCCATTTCATCTAACATCTGATCAAGCGCAACCGCCTGATTGACTGTACGTGGATAACCATCTAATATAAAACTACTTTTTGCATCTTCTTTTTCGAGACGTTTACGAACAACTTTATTCGTGATGTCATCACTTACTAAATTGCCATTTTTGATGTACTTCATTGCTTCAATACCAACGGGATCGCCAGCATTGTATGCATCTCTGAACATTTATCCTGTTGAGATACTAGGCATATCATACTTCTCTTTAATTAATTTTGATTGGCTACCTTTCCCAGCACCTGGAGGACCCATTACTAGTATCTTCAGAGAAAACACCTATCTAATGAATCCTGAGTAAGTTTGCTCTTGGGCTTGGGTTTTGATTTGTTTTGTAGTTTCGATAGCCACACCTACAACAATCAATAAGCTTGTTCCACCAATTTGTACATATGCAGGAAGATCAAAGATCATCGCAAGGAAAATTGGTAGTGACGCAACAAAGACTAAGTAAGTTGCCCCAATAATTGTAATTCTAAATAATGTTTTAGAAATATAGTTTTCAGTATCAATTCCTGGTCTAACACCTGGAATATATGCTTGTTGTTTTTGTAAATTATCTGCCACTTTTTCTGGATTAATTTGTACAAATGCATAGAAGAATGCAAAGACAAAGATCAGTCCAACATAGACAACATATCCTAGTGGACGTTGATATGTGAATAATTCATTCATCCAGATTCCAAAAGTGCTTCCGCTTAATTCTGGAATAAAGTTTAAGATTGTTGATGGAATACTCAAAATAGTAACCGCAAAGATAACTGGAATAACTCCCGCAGAGTTAATCTTTAATGGGATATTAGACTCATTTTTACCTTTAAAACGTTGTCCTGCTGGACGATTTGAGTATTGAATTGGTACTTTTCGATAGGATGACTGCATAATTGTAACAAATAAAATCACCGCAACATAAATAAATAATACTAACGCAAAGATTAAGTAAGACTCAACATTTGCTGCTTCTGCAGTAACATACTCGCCAACTAAACTTGAAATCATACCTGGCATACCACTTACGATCCCTGCGACGATGATCATACTTGTTCCATTCCCAATACCATACATGGTAATTTGGTCAGAAAGCCAAAGTAAGAATGCTGTCCCAGCTGTCATGACAATAGCTAAATACGTGTAAGTAACAAATGTTACTTGGAAATCACCAATATCAAAAATACTGTCTCCTGTTAAACGGAAACCATAAGTCATTGCTAAGGCTTGAACAAATGCCAATCCAATAGCTAAATAACGTGTTAATTGGTTGATTTTACGTTTACCCGTTTCGCCTTCTTCTTGCCATTCTTTTAAGATTGGTACGATGTCCATTTGTAATAACTGAACAACGATTGAAGCGGTAATGTAAGGCCCAATTCCAAGGGCAATAATACTATAATTCTTTAACGCATTCCCTGTGAATGCATTCGCAATCCCTAATATACCACTGTCAGCTTGTTCAAAGAAACTGCTAATGATATCTGGGTTAACGAGGGGGATGTGAATATAAGTTGCTGTCTTATAAATCAGAAAAGCAAAAAGCGTAAATAAAATCTTTTTTAATACTTCTTTATTTTTTAATGCCGCAACTATAGTCTGCATCTAAATCACCTCGACGCTTCCACCAACTGCTTCTATTTTTTCTTGCGCAGATTGACTGAATTTGTTTGCTTTAACTTCAAGTTTGACAGTTAATTCACCGTCTCCTAAAATTTTAAGCCCATCAAGGTTGCGTTTGATAATACCATCATTACGTAATAATTCAGGTGTAATAACAGTACCTTCTTTATAATCATTTAATTCTTTTACATTCACAACCGCGTATTCTTTACGGAAATGATTGTTAAATCCAACTTTACGTAGGCGTTTGAATAATGGAGTTTGTCCACCTTCAAATCCTGGACGTGTTCCGCCTCCTGAGCGAGAATTTTGTCCTTTAGTTCCACGACCAGCAGTTTTACCTAAACCGCTACCTGGACCTCTACCTTTACGTTTTCTGTTTTTTGTTGAACCAGGAGTTGGTCTTAAGTTATTTAAATCCATGGTTTTCCCTCCTACTTCTCTTGTACGTCTACTAGATGTGAGATTGAACGTACCATACCACGAATGGTAGGTGTGTCTTGTTTAACAACTGTTTTTCTCATCTTGTTTAAGCCAAGCGCTTTAACGGTTTTACGGTGGTTTGGTTTTGCACCGTTAGCACTTTTCACTAACGTAATATGTAATTCAGCCATTAGTGTAAAATCTCCTCAACGCTCATGCCACGTGTACGAGCAACTTGTTCCGCAGTTCTTAAGCGGTTAATTGCATCGAATGTTGCGCGAACGATGTTTATTGGTGTATTTGATCCTAAGTTTTTACTTAAGATATCTTCAACACCTGCTAATTCAAGTACGGCACGCACTGCACCACCTGCAATGACTCCTGTCCCACCAACAGCAGGTTTTAAGAATACTTCTCCACCTGAATGTTTACCAACAATTTGGTGTGGGATTGTTTTTCCGTACATTGGAACTTTAACTAAGTTATTTTTGGCATCTTGGATAGCTTTCTTAATCGCATCTGGTACCTCTTGAGCTTTACCAGTACCGAATCCAACATTACCTTTTTTATCACCGATTACAACAAGTGCACTAAAGCGGAAACGACGTCCACCTTTAACAACTTTTGTAACGCGGCTAATATTGACAACTCGCTCTTCGTATTGCTTTGGTTGGCGTCTACGGCGAGGTCTTCTTCTACGATTTTTCTTGTCTTGCATTGGCTAACCTCCTTAGAATTTCAATCCTGCATCACGTGCAGCATCAGCTAATGCTTTAACGCGACCGTGGTATCTATACCCACTACGATCAAAGACAACATTATTGATATTGTTTTCAAGCGCGCGTTTAGCGATTTTTTCTCCAACCACTTTAGCAGCTTCAACATTTCCACCATTGTCTACTTTGTCATCTTTTTCAATCGTCGATGCGCTTGCAAGTGTCACCGCATTAATATCATCGATCACTTGTGCATATAATTGTTTGTTTGAACGATATACACTTAAACGTGGACGAAGAGGTGTCCCGACCAATGATTTTCTTGCTCGTAAGTGACGTTTTTGACGCATTTTATTTCTCGATTTTTTCTTAATCATAATCAACACTCCTAACTGCTACTTAGCAGTTTTTCCTTCTTTTCTACGTACGTGTTCATCGACGTAGCGAATTCCTTTTCCAAGATAAGGCTCAGGTGGACGAACCTTTCTTACATTTGCAGAGAATTCTCCGACTTGTTGTTTATCAATTCCTGAGACAGTAATTGCTGTATTTTTTTCAACAGCGACTTCTAATCCCTCTGGAATTTCCATTTCAACATCGTGTGAATATCCCGCACTAATTACAAGAGTTTTCCCTTTAACTTGTGCACGGTATCCAACACCGATCATTTTTAAATCTTTCTTATAACCTTGAGTCACACCATCAACCATATTATTTAGTACGGCACGAGTAGTCCCGTGAATCGAACGGTGTAATTTTGACTCAGATGGTCTTTCTACGATAACTTCCTGATCAGTCACTGTTACACTCATGTCAGCATGATGTGTAAATTCAAGTGATCCTTTTGGACCCTTAACAGTAACCAAGTTTCCGTCAACTGTGACAGTAACACCTTCAGGAATAGCCACCGGCTTCTTACCAATACGACTCATTTTTATACCTCCTGTTTGATTACCATACGTATGCGATGATTTCCCCACCAACACGTTGTTTACGTGCTTCACGGTCAGTCATAACACCTTGAGATGTCGAAATCACGGCAATACCTAGTCCATTTAATACTTTAGGAATTTCGTTTGTTTTTGCATATACTCTAAGACCGGGCTTAGAAATACGCTTTAATCCTTTAACAACGCGTTCATTTTGCATGTATTTCATGGTGACACGAAGCACGTCTTGAGGATGTTTATTTATAACTTTATAATCTGTGATATATCCTTCTTTTTTTAACAACTCTGCAATTTCATTTTTGAGCTTTGAAGCAGGAATATCCACTTTCGCTTTTTTCATTTGGTTTGCATTCCGGATACGGGTTAACATATCTGCGATAGGATCTGTCATTACCATTTATTTTTCCTCCTTCCAATTGCTTGGAATATAGTTTATTTTAGCTTACCAGCTTGCTTTTTTAACGCCTGGTATTTGTCCTTTGTATGCTAATTCACGGAAACAAATACGGCATAATTTAAACTTTTTGTAAACGCCATGAGGTCTCCCACAACGTTGACAGCGCGTATATTCTCTTGATGAGAATTTCGCTTTCTTCTGTTGTTTTACAACCATTGATTTTTTTGCCATTAGTTTCCTCCTTATTTCTTAAACGGCATTCCGAGTTGTTTGAGCAATTCTAACCCTTCAATATCAGAGTTAGCCGTTGTAACGATCACGATATCCATACCGCGAACACGGTTAACTTTATCATAGTTAATTTCAGGGAAAATTAATTGTTCTTTAACACCTAGTGTATAATTTCCACGACCATCAAACGCTTTGTTTGACACCCCTTGGAAGTCTCTAACACGTGGCAATGCCACAGCGATTAATTTATCTAAGAATTGATACATTCTTTCACCGCGTAATGTCACTTTACATCCAATTGCCATTCCTTCACGAATTTTGAAGTTCGCAATTGATTTTTTTGCTTTTGTGATGACTGGCTTTTGACCAGTTAATGTTGTTAATTCCTCAACTGCGTCATCTAATGCTTTGGCATTATCTTTCGCATCTCCAACACCCATATTGACAACAATTTTGTCAACTTTTGGTGCTTCCATAATTGATGAATAATCAAATTTCTCAACCAATGCTTGACGCACTGATGTATTGTATGTTTCTTGTAAGCGATTCATGCTAAAAGCCTCCTTTCTGATTAGTCTAATACCTCACCAGATTTTTTAGAATATCTTACTTTACGTGTGACGTCTTCTTTTTTGTTTTTCTCAGTGATGGTTTTGTATCCAACGCGTGTTGGTCCATTTTTACCATCAACAAGCATTACATTTGATGCGTGAATTGGTGCTTCATATTCCATGATGCCACCTTCAGGATTATTTTGAGTAGGTTTCGCATGTTTTTTAATAATATTAACACCTTCAACGATCACTTTATTCGTTTTTGGAAAAACTTTTAACACTTTTCCCTCACGATTGAGGTTTGCACCGCTAATAACTTTAACAGTATCGCCTTTTTTAATTTTCATTCTGTAACCTCCTACTCTATAATACTTCTGGAGCTAGTGAAACGATTTTCATAAATCCTGCTTCACGTAACTCACGTGCTACTGGTCCAAAAATACGGGTTCCGCGTGGACTCTTGTCGTCACGAACAATTACAGCAGCATTATCATCGAATTTAATATAGCTTCCGTCTCTACGACGAACGCCTTTTTTCGTCCGTACAATTACAGCACGTAAAACGTCTCCTTTTTTAACCATTCCACCAGGAGTTGCTTGCTTTACGGTAACTGTTATAATATCGCCAACGTTGGCGTATTTGCGTCCTGTTCCCCCTAAAATCTTAACTGCTAAGACTTCACGAGCACCAGAATTATCCGCTACTTTTAATCTTGATTCTTGTTGAATCATCCTAAGAACCTCCTTTAAGCTCTCCTACATTTATTAAGAGCGTGTTTCCACAACATCTAATAAACGGAATCTTTTCGTTTTTGACAATGGACGTGTTTCCATAATACGTACTTTGTCGCCAACTCTAGCTTTGTTGAGTTCGTCATGACAAGTGTACTTTTTCGATTGTTTAACACGTTTTCCATATAATGGATGTTTTTTGTATATTTCAACTAATACAGAAATTGTTTTGTCGTTTTGATCAGCGACAACCATTCCTGTTAATACTCTACGACTATTACGTTCCATATTGATCTCTCACCTCTATTTAGCGCGCTCATTAAGCACAGTTTTCATACGAGCGATCGCTTTCTTTACTTTTCCAATGCGAGCAGTATTCTCAAGTTGACCTGTCGCTTGTTGAAAACGAAGATCAAATAGTTCCTTTTTCAACTCAGATATTTCTTCATTGATTTGCGTAGTGTCCCATTCTCTAATTTCATTAGCCTTCATTAGAATCACCACTTTCTCGTTTTACAATTTTCGTTCTTACTGGTAATTTGTGAGAAGCTAAACGCAATGCTTCGCGTGCGATTTCTTCACTGACACCACCAACTTCGAACATGATTGTACCACGTTTTACTACTGCCACGAATCCGTCTGGAGCTCCTTTACCAGAACCCATACGTACTTCTAATGGTTTCGCTGTTTTCGCCATGTGTGGGAAAATACGAATCCATACTTTACCTTGACGTTTCATAAAACGGGTTAATGCGATACGAGCAGATTCAATTTGACGGCTGCTTACCCAAGCACCATCTAATGATTTTAACCCGTAATCACCAAAATTTATTTCAATGCCACCTTTTGCTCTACCTTCATATGATACACGATGAGGACGGCGATATTTCGTTCTTTTTGGAGTTAACATTAGTTTCTCCCTCCTCTTTTTTTAGCCGGTAGAATTTCGCCTTTATAGATCCAAACTTTAACACCAAGTTTTCCATAGGTAGTGTTTGCTTCTACAGCAGCATAATCGATATCTGCACGGAATGTATGTAATGGTACATTTCCTTCAGAATATCCTTCGCTACGTGCCATTTCAGCTCCACCTAAACGACCTGATACTAATGTTTTACATCCTTTAGCGCCAGCGCGCATAGCACGTTGGATAGCCATTTTTTGGACGCGTCTAAATGATGCACGGTTTTCTAATTGGCTCGCGATATTTTCTGCGACCAATTTCGCATCTAAATCCGGCTTTTTAATTTCTTGGATATTTAAATATACTTCTTTACCTGTTAAGTTTTGTAGTTTTTCTACAACGGCATTCTTAATGCTGCTGCCACGACCGAAAACCATTCCTGGTTTTGCTGTGTGGACAGAAACGATAATGCGGTTTTTCATACGTTCAATTTCAATTCTTGAAACAGCTGCGTTTTGATAAAAATCTTCTAATAATTCGCGAATCTTAAGATCTTCATGTAATAAATCAGCTACGTCATTTTTATCCGCATACCAGCGAGAATCCCAATCTTTAATAATTCCTAATCTCAATCCGACTGGACTTACTTTTTGACCCAATGTGATTCCCTCCTTTACTCTTTCTCAGCCACAACAGCTGTGATGTGACTAGTACGTTTATTAATAGCGGTAGCTCTACCTTGTGCACGTGGTCTAAAACGTTTCAACGTAGGGCCTTCACCGACATAAATCTCTTTAACGAAAAGGTTATCTGTGTCCATGTTGTAATTATGTTCTGCATTAGCGACAGCAGATTTAATTAACTTGGCAACAATCGGTGCAGCTTTTTTAGGGGTAAGTTGACAGATAGCTAATGCTTCTGGTACATCTTTACCTCTTACTAAATCAAGCACCAATTTAACTTTACGAGAAGAGATTCTAACCATTTTTGATTGTGCTCTGGCTTCCATTATGCTGCGCCTCCTCGTTTAGTTGCTTTCTTTTCTTCTTTATTATGTCCTTTGAAAGATCGTGTTGGAGCGAACTCTCCTAATTTATGTCCAACCATATCTTCTGTAACATATACAGGGATATGCTCTTTTCCGTTATATACTGCAATAGTGTGTCCAACAAACTCTGGGAAAATCGTAGAACGACGTGACCATGTTTGCACAACACGCTTTTTGTTTTGTTCGTTTAATGCTTCAATTTTATTCATCAAATGATCGTCACAAAAAGGTCCTTTTTTTAATGAACGTGCCATATTGAGTTCCTCCTCTCCTATTTACGACGGCTAACGATTAAACGTTCGCTAGCTTTTTTCGATTTTCTAGTTTTAAGTCCAAGTGCTGGTTTACCCCAAGGTGTAACAGGTGATTTCAGACCAATTGGCTGACGTCCCTCTCCACCACCATGTGGGTGATCGTTTGGATTCATTACTGATCCACGAACAGTAGGTTTAATACCTCTATGTCTATTTTTACCAGCTTTACCGCGGTTAACTAATTCATAGTCTTGGTTACCAACTTCACCGATGGTAGCTTTACAAGTTCCTAGAATTTTACGACGTTCTCCACTTGCTAATTTAACAAGTACATAACGCTCTTCACGGCCGATAATTTGTGCTTTCGCACCTGCACTACGTGCAATTTGTCCACCTTTACCAGGTTTCATTTCCAAGTTGTGGATAAACCGTCCAACTGGAATTTTGTTTAATGGTAATGCATTACCAACAACGATATCAGCATTGTCACCTGATTCTACAGTCATACCTACTTTAAGTCCTTTAGGTGCAATGATGTAACGTTTCTCTCCATCTGCGTAATGTAACAATGCAATGTTTGCACTACGGTTAGGATCATATTCAATTGTTGCTACTTTTGCAGGAATATTGTCTTTATCACGTTTGAA
>JAASSV010000159.1 GCA_021767685.1 Caryophanales bacterium
ATCCAACATTAACAATCGCTCTATTCTCATCAATTAGTGGCATCATATCAGCAATCGTCCCTAAAGCGGCTAAATCGGAAAACTCTAAGGCATCCTCACCAAGCAAGGCCATACTTAACTTAAACGCTACGCCTACGCCGGCGAGGGGCTTGAATGGATAGTCTGAGAGTTCCGTATGTAAACATGCGGTAACGTTCGGTAACGTCTCTTCGACTTCATGATGGTCGGTAATAATCACATCAACATTGTTGTCCTCAAAAATCTGTACCTCATCATGTGATTTTATGCCGTTATCGACAGTGATAATGAGATTGAAATCCTCATTAATAATATCATATGTTTTAGTCTGTGTTAACCCATATCCATTAACAAATCGGTTAGGAATATCATAATAGACATTACCCCCAAGTGAACGAATGGTTTCATACATCAAAAAGGTACTGGTAATACCATCAACATCATAGTCGCCATAGACAAGTATTTTATCGTTGTTTTCAACGCCTTGAATGATTCTATCAACCGCTACTTGCATATCATTAATTGCGTAAGGATCATTAAAATCTTCTTCATTTAAGGCGAATAATTGGCGATAATCACTGATGCCTCGAGCGCTATAAATTGTTTTGACCAGTTCGTTAACTTTTAAATCGGGATTTTTTATTTTCCATTTACTCATAATATTCTCCTAACTTAGGATGGGTATTGACCCCCCTACATTTTTTCTGGCGCAGATACACCAATAAGTGTTAGTGCATCAACCAAGACGATGTGAATCGCTTTTAATAAGGTCAAATACTCTATTGTTTTCTTTGTATCATCGGTAATAAACTTGTCACTATTATATAAACTGTGGAATGCAGTGGCTAATTTGTGAATATACGTTGTGACTTTATGTGGGCTTCTTGATTTGGCACTTGCTTCAATTGTTTCTGGGTACGCAGCAAGTAGCGCTAAGACATCATTTACTTTTTCATTATTTAAAGCGTCAAACGTGTCTAACTTAGGATCATAACTAAGATCTAACTTATCTGCTTGATCGAAGACACTATGAATCCGTGCACTAGCATATTGTACATAATACACAGGATTTTCTGTTGTTTTACGGATGGCTAAATCTAGATCTAAATCCATTTGTGTATTTAAACTCCGTGCGGCAAAAAAGTAACGTATTGGATCTTTTCCTACCTCATCGAGTAAGTCTCTTAAGGTAATCGCTTTTCCGCTCCGCTTACTCATTTTAACTTCTTCACCATCTTGGATGACTTTAACCATTTGTAATATCTCAACATCTAAGATGTCTTTCTTTCCACTGACGATTTCAATTGCGGCCTGTAAGCGATCGATATATCCATGGTGATCGCCACCTAAGATATCAATTAACTGATCAAATCCACGTTTGATTTTATTATGATGATACGCAATATCTGGGGTTAAATAGGTATATGACCCATCACTTTTGATAATGACACGGTCTTTTTCATCATTAAACTCAGATGTTTTTAGCCACACGGCACCATCTTCTTCGTAGGTGTAGCCTTTATCTTTTAAAAGCTTAACGGTACTTTCGACATCGTGGTTTTTGTAGAGTTCTTTTTCATGAAACCACACATCGAATGACACATCAAAGCGATTAAGATCGACTTTTAATCCATCTAATAAGGTTTCAACACCAAATGATTTAAATAACTCATAACCATCTTTCTCAAGATAGGTATCGCCATATTTATGTTTAAATGCTTTAGCAGTAGTGATAATATCTTCACCATGATACCCATCTTCTGGAATATCCGCATCAATATCAAATAATTGTTTATACCGCGCTTCAATACTTTTAGCAAGGGTATGAATTTGGTTTCCACCATCATTGACATAGTATTCTTTTGTGACATCATATCCAGCTTTAGTCATAATCCGTGCTAGACTATCTCCTGCGGCTGCCCCTCGTGCATGACCAATGTGTAACGCTCCTGTAGGGTTAACACTGACAAACTCAATGTTTACTTTGGTATCTTTACCAAGCGAAAGATTTCCGTAAGTTTCTCCCTTTTGAATAATCGTTGGAATAACATTATGCAATGCGGTATCTTTTAAATAAAAGTTGATGAAGCCTGGTCCAGCAATGTCGGTATGATCTATCGGTAATCCAGAGACATCAAGAGCTTCAATCAATTCTTCAGCAATCTTACGCGGGGCTTTTCTAGCTACACGAGCATATTGCATAGCAACGTTTGTTGATAAGTCACCATTACTTTTATCTTTTGGTGTCTCAATTGTAATATTGATTGAATCATCATAATATGAGAGCACCTTTAACGCCTCAATAATATGTGTTTCTAATGTGTTTTGCAGAGTTAATAAGTTCATTGTTTCGCACCTCTTTTATCGAATTTGTACATTTATTTTTAACGGGGTATAATTTTCTGTTATTGATGGAATCATGATAAACTCAATGCCTGTTTTTGCAATGGAATCAACTAACAATTCAGTTGATTCATGCGTGGCGATCAAAAGTTTATCATTTGATGTTTCTAAGCAACGTTTTATAGTATCCTTAGTCATATTATGAAGCCTGATGATATCACATGGCGTGTTTAGTGCCTCTAAATAATCCTCGTAAGTTGTGATTACAACTTCAATTTTGATTGTCTCATCAACACGTTCTTTGAGTGTGTTGATGGCATCAATTAGTGTGATGTCATCTCTTAAATGATATGGTTGAATGACAGCATGATCGCTCAAGGACATACGGTGATTAATCCCACCACCATCTAACACAGCTTCTTTTTCAAAGACTCTGAAGTTTGGTGTATTAAGGCGGTTATCAAGCAATAATGTCTTTGTCCCTTCTAACTGTTTCACGTACTGATTGGTTTTTGTGGCAATGCCACTTAAACGCGTCAGGAGGTTTCTTGCGATATCGAGTCCGGAAAGAACATCTTTAGCGCTACCATAAATAATCATGATGATGGTATCGTTATCAACCCAAACACCATGATCGTTGATCATCTTAATCATAATTTCTGGATTAATGAGTTGGTATAATCGTTTGATATGCTGTGTCCCACTTACAATTCCCCCACTAGCGGCAGAAATAGTGACTTCACACATTTCCTTTTCAAGCAGAACTTGGCTCGTTATATCGCCCTTAGGCACATCTTCTTCTAAGGCTTGTTGTAATAGCCTATCTACTGTAGATGTCATTTGAATCCCTATATTTTCAGGTCAAGTTGTTCAAACTTAAACTGTTGTTTTTTA
>JAASSV010000160.1 GCA_021767685.1 Caryophanales bacterium
AGAAGTGATCATCAAAAACAACAACGCCACAAGCTAAGTATTGTCGCCCCATATATTTTTATAAACAATCCCTTGTATATAATAAATAAAAGAACAACAAAAAAGAACAACAAACAAAAACAAGACGCAACCAACTGGATTGCGTCTTTTGTTTGATACAGAGTTACAGTTTTTTTATTGTTTTTGGCACTTTAGTGATATAATAGGATAAAGTATGGGGAGGTATAGAGATGTATCGATTACGTAAAATTGGTTTTTATATCACACTAAGTTTTATTACTCTTGCTATTATTGTGCTTCTTGTTATTTTGGGGCTTGGCATTGAACTAGTTAGTGAGAACTCTGCATTTGAACAAGCATTTGGTTTTATGACAGTCTTCACTGGTATCGTATTCTTAATCATCTTACTAAACATTGGGGTATTAATGTTACTTTACAATAATAGTATTATTATTCCTATTCTCTTTTTTATTATCTTTGGTTTTTTTGCCAGTCGAATCACAGCATATAATTCCGGAATATTTTACTTATCTCTAGGGTTAACGATTGGTCCTTTTATGACAATAATCGGATACTTCTTCAAAGAACCAAATAAAATGATGAATAAAGAAATTATCCAAAAAAACTTGAATTAGAAAAAATTTTAAACTTACATATGATATCATATTATGTATTGTATACGAGGAGTTAAAAGATAGTAAAATTATCTGATGATTCTTCGTTTTTTATTTGAGTTTAGCAGGAACAGGTAGTGGCATATTATTGAAAAAAACACACTAACGTGTTAATATTATTTAAGTCAAATAGTCTATAATAGTTTTCTCAATAGTATAAATTGTAAAGGAGTTAACTCATGAAAGATAAAACTAAGAAAGAACTGGCAAATGCTAAAGCATTAGCAAAAAAATTGAAGAAAGCCGAAAAAGAAGCGCGTAAAAAAGCTATAAAAAACAGAAAGCCATTTAAAGGGTTGCAAATACGTCCTACTGTATCGTTGTTTGATGAAGAAGGTAGACAGGAACCAGGTGAAAATAACTGGGAAGGATTCGGATTTGATATTCATCCCCAAGTCACCATTTTTTCTACACTATTTTTATTGATCTTTATTCTTGGAACAATACTATTTCCAAGTCAAGCTGCATCACTTTTTGATAATCTCTTAGTAAGTGTTTCTAAAAATGCTGGTTGGTTTCTTATTGTTGCAGCTAATATCTTTGTGATTGCAGCATTGTATTTTGCATTTGGTAAATTTGGAAACTTGCGTATTGGTGGTGCTGATGCTAAACCAGAGTTTACTAAATTTGGCTGGTATGCTATGTTATTGAGCGCTGGGATGGGAATTGGTTTACTGTTTTGGAGTGTTGCTGAACCAATCTCTCATTTATATAAGCCCTCTCCTATCTTTGGAGTTGTCGGCAGTGGCACTGCAGAATCAGCACAAGCAGCAATGGCAACAACGTTCTTTCATTGGGGTATTCATCCCTGGGCAATTTATGCCATTGTAGGATTAGGATTAGCCTTTTTCGCTTATAATCGAGGATTACCTTTAACGATACGTTCTGTGTTTTATCCCCTTATCGGAAATAAAATATACGGTTTTTGGGGTAACCTTATTGACATACTATCGGTAATGGCGACACTCACAGGACTGGCAACATCTCTTGGATTGGGGGTTGCTCAAGTTAATGCTGGATTAAACTATCTATTTGATGTACAAATTAGTATTCCCGTTCAAGTAGGCTTGATTGTAGGTATTACAGGGTTAGCAACAACATCAGTTGTTGCTGGGCTAGATGGTGGTGTTAAACGATTAAGTGAACTCAATATGATTTTAGCAGGAATCTTTTTAATCTTTATTTTAATCGTTGGGCCTACGGTTTATATATTGAGTGGCTTCACGCAAAATATGGGATATTACATGTCAAATATAATTGAAATGAGTCTATGGACCGAGACATTTAAAAATTCTAACTGGCAGATGGCTTGGACAATCTTTTATTGGGCATGGTGGATATCTTGGTCACCATTTGTCGGAATGTTTATCGCTAGAATTTCAAAAGGAAGAACGATTCGTGAATTTGTATTAAGTGTTATGTTAATTCCTTCCCTTTTATCCTTCTTCTGGATGTCTGTTTTTGGTGGCACAGCAATTTTCTTAGAAACCAGTGGTATAACCGATATCGTTTCTGCCATTAATATAGACTCTGCATTAGCGCTTTTTTCAATGGTTGATGCATTACCACTTAGTAATATTTTATCAATTATTGGTATAATTTTGGTAACAGTATTTTTTGTGACTTCTTCAGACTCAGGATCATTGGTTGTCGATCACTTAACATCAGGTGGTAAACTTGATTCACCTGTCCCACAGCGTGTTTTTTGGGCAATAATGGAAGGGCTTGTCGCCGTGACACTACTAATTGGTGGTGGACTAACGGCATTAAGAACTGCCTCTGTCTTAACTGGATTACCGTTCGCAATTATTTTGTTATTAATGATATATTCTTTACATCAGGGATTCAAACAAGAATATGAAGTGGAACAGGTAGTGAGAAAGAAAGTTCGTGATGTGCGTGAAAATCACGTCATTAATAAAGTGATTAATGAAGTTGTGCATGATCATGCCATCATTGATGATGATGAGTAAGATAATTCTCTTATAAGAATAGATCACATAAGACAACTGAAGGTGTAAATACTTCAGTTTTCTTATGATAAATCATTGTGAATACTTAAAATTATTATTGCTAAAACAACAGATCTATATTATTATTGGTTAGGAAATAATATGCATCTATAGTTTAAAAAACAGGAGAAGATATCATGAAAAAATTATCGGAATGGATAACGCCATATCTTGATCAAAACAAACGTATATTACAAATATATTCTATGATTACGATTATCATGTTTAGCATCTTTTTTACCTTAGGTGTAAACAGTGTTGATGTACCAGTAGATATGCTGTTTGGCATTGTTTATATTATGTTTGTACCAGGACTCGTTACACTCATCACAGCGAGTAAAGCAGATAGAGTTGATTGGAAATATATGTTAGTTAGTGTGCTTACTCCGCTAATAATTATTATACCGTTACTCGGTATATATGATATTATTCGAGCAAGTCTGTATAGTTCTAGTTTCTTCTTTGCCTCAATCTATTTAGCCTTACCGTTTCAGTTGCTATTACTCAATTTGTACTTATGGCACCAAAAAAGTTTAAAAATATTGATCACGCGTTTTTC
>JAASSV010000161.1 GCA_021767685.1 Caryophanales bacterium
CTTTAGAGTCTATTACATTTCATAAACGACATTCATTGCTCGAATTAAGCGGGGCTTTATGTCAATTTAAAGGGATTACCCCTCGTTTACCTAGTTGGGTTTATGATGGCATGATTCTTGGAATCCAGGGTGGGACAAAAGTTGTTGATGATATTACCCAGAGAATGCGTGATAATGATGTTAAAATTAGCGCTATATGGGCCCAAGACTGGTGTGGAGAAATACATACTTATTTTGGTAAACAAGTCTTTTGGAACTGGGAACATGATGCATTACTATATCCTGATCTAAAAACCTATATCAAACAATGGGATTCAAAAGACATCAAGTTTCTTGGCTATATTAATCCTTATTTAAGTCAGAACGGGAATCTCTTCAAAGTCGCGAAAGAAAACAATTATTTAGTGACTAATCAAGATGGTTCAGTGTTCTTAACACAAGCTACTTCATTCAAATTTGGCATCATTGATTTAACCAACCAAGAGGCATATAATTGGTTCAAAACAATTATTAAGTCAAACCTTCTTGATCTTGGGATGATGGGATGGATGGCAGACTTTGGAGAATACTTGCCAACTGATTGTATTCTATCTCAAGGTGATGCTGAAACATTACACAATCAATGGCCTGACTTATGGATTAAGTTAAACCGAGAAGTTTTTGAAGAGAATAATCTGTTATCTAAAGCCCTTTTCTTTAATCGAGCAGGTTACTCTAATAATACAAAGTATAGTACATTAATTTGGAATGGAGATCAACACGTTGATTTCACTGATGATTTCGGAATGAGAAGTGCACTACGTGCTCAATTATCTTTAGCCTTTTCCGGTGTTGGTATCTCACATTCAGATATTGGTGGATATACAACAGTCCCTGGGATTAAACGCAGTAAAATTTTATACTTAAGGTGGCTAGAGATGAATACTTTCACACCAATTTTAAGATCCCATGAGGGAAATCGGCCTACTAGTAATATTCAGCCATATAGTGATACAGAAACAATCCAAGCTACGGCAAAGTTCTCACGTATCTATTCATTACTTAAACCTTATCTCATCGCGGTTGAGAAAGCATATCAAGCGCATGGTTACCCAATGGTTAGACCGTTATTTTTACACTATAATATTCACCGTGAAGATGGATTCTTACTCGGTAAAGATCTGATAATATATCCTGCCTTAGATAAAGCCCAAACTAGTGTTACAGTTGATTTACCTAAGGGAGAATGGATTCATTTATTTACGGGCAACTGCTATTCAAAGGGGACATTTACCATTTCTTGTCCAATAGGAACACCTGCCGTCTTTTATAATGCTAGTTCTCAACATAGCCAAACATTTAAGACAATAGCCAACGTTATCAACCAGTATTAAAAGGCTTAACTCCGATGGAACTCAGAAATCAAGCCTTAGATTCAATACAATATTAATTTTATTTACAGTGTCTACTTGACAGGGTGCAGTTCAGTTGAATGATGGTGTTTTATATATTATGCTTTGTTGTTTCTAGTCTTTTTTTGTGATTGTTCAGTATATGATTTATACAGGATTGTACTTAATTTTAATATCCCATAAACGGCAAAGATAACAATATAGTATATCATACGATTATTTTGAATAAGAATGAGATGTAGTCCTATAAACAGATAAAACAAGTAAGCATACTTATGCAGTTTTTTCCAAGACCCTTTTGGCATTCTCTTTCTTACTGATATAAATGATGTTAGTGTTAAGGGAATTAAAACTATTGCTGCAAGAATCCCAAATACCATTGATAATGTCATATTTAGCACACCGTAATCTTCTAACAAATACTCTAAAAAAACAACGATATGAGGCATGATTAGAAATGCTCCGATAATTGAATATTCTGCCCTTACCTGTCGCAAGTGTTTTTGCGTAAATCCCTTTTCTAAGACGCCTGTAAACATAATAATAAGAAAGAATGAAAGCCCAGTATATCCTAACGTCACGCTATTCACTTCACTATCAAGCAATAACAAAGACATCAATAGAACAATACCATAAACAATCCTACGATACCGATGAATCCACTTAGAGAATAATAAGGCACCTATTAAAGCAACAAGAACATGCAAACTAATAACAGTCATTAGTCATCATCCTCTTCATCATCGTCATCATCCTCTGTCGGACCTGCGTAGTCATCTATCGTAATATTGTATGTCTCGTTGGTGGCACCCGCTAAAAGGTCGAATGTATCATCAATTGGTTCTTGTATTAATCCAACAACACCTAAAATAAGAAATAATAATAGAACAATATATTTTTTCACAATAACCCTTCTTTTACTCTTTTTTATCATTATAAGCTAAAATTAAGCTTTTTACAAAAAAACAGAGACTTTCTCAGTCTCTGTTTATTAGTTATTTTCCTGATACTTGTAAGGATTTAATTTTAATTGATGGACTTCCAATAAAAGCAAAGTTCATTTTTTGATCATTACAAACTTCAGTAACATTATTAAGTAGGTCTAAATAGTTTCCTGCAACAGTGATAAGTGCCACTGGTTGTGTTTTCTTACCATTTTCAATCAAGTATCCTGATGCTTGTAAACTAAAGTCTCCACTGACGAAATTACACCCTGCATGAGTTCCTGCAAGTTCTGTAATTAACAATCCTTTTGATACAGATGAAATAGCGTCATCTAGAGATGTTTCGCCTTCTTCAATATAGAAGTTTGTCGGATGAATACCATTTTTAAAACCATTTCCAGTCGATGAAACATCATCTTTTTTAGCTGTTCTTAAGTCATACATATACCCTGTAAGAGTTCCTTTATCAATAAGACGTTTATACGATGTTGCAACACCTTCATCATCGAAACTTCCTGACTTGCTTGATTTTTTCATAAATGGATCATCAATGATTGACACTAATTCGTTCGCTATTTTCTGATCTTTTTTACCTTTTAATAACGATACACCCTTTTGCACATTTTGTGCTGAGAACATTGGAATATGCGGGGCAAGTAATGCTGTTGAAGCATTGTTTTGTAAGATGACTTCATAGGCACCTGAATCAACTGGCGATGCACCTAATAATGCACACGCTTTTTTAGCACCCTCTTTAGCGATTGTTTCTAAATCAAAATCATCATATATATTACTTTGTTGATATTCCATTGCGGTACGTTGATCATCACCATCACTAGCAATAACATATACACCAAAGACACCAACATTAACTTTTTTTTCTAGTTTAAGCCCTTTTGAGTTTTGGA
>JAASSV010000162.1 GCA_021767685.1 Caryophanales bacterium
GGACGTTGAGTATACCAAATGCGAAATACGCCGAGGCTTTTTATCTGGCGGAAGGTTTTGAGGAAGTACTTGAATACAAAAATAAAATCAAAAATCTTCTATAATTCATCATTCAACATCCATCACCTATCACCCAACACCCATAACCCAAGCTCCAAAATGGTCAAATACATACAGCTGGTTGGCTAAATTTAACCAAATTTTAAAGCGATGGACAAGTGCCTTATGATAAATAAATAAACTCAAATCCCTTTATAACTCCTATAACCCTTACAACCCCTACTACCTTTACTACCCATGATTGCTACTTAGAGTTCAGATTGTTTTTTGGCATACTAATTGCTTCATTATTAAGTATGAAAAAGATTATAGTAATTTTTATGTTATTTTTTGTATACGGTGTAAGCGCAGAAGCTATCGACTACGAGCCGTACTATTTTGGCGACATTGTCAAAGAAAAGCTCAACTGGTACCGCATGGCTCCTGTTGATTATGTAGTAAACAATTTTGAATCAAACCCTGCAGCTCAGGATAACTTATTTAAATTTTTCAAAATTTCTGGAAATGCCGGTAAGGCATATCTTGAAAAAAATGACATCCTGCACAAAACAGCTGAGATTAGACTTTATGATATGTTCGAGGGTGAGCATGTTGACAACACTACCACAAATGGTTTAAATGTTACAACTATTGCAGCAAGACAAGGCTTCAGAGGTTTTGTTGATGAGATTACAGTTGTTCTTGCTTTTGAAAATTTTGTTCCGCCTGAAAGGGCGCTGGATATAATGTTAAATTTTGCCATAAGCAAAGCTATGATTGATGATGAATATTATGACGCATTGGATAAAACATACTATGATAAATTAGGAAGTGCATTTGCCGGCAGTCGTGTTGAATTGGACGGTAAAGAATATAATATTTACGGGCTTCATTTAGTACTGGGGTGGTAACTGTATGAAAAAGTTTTTGATTTTAATATTATTGATTACAGGTGTAATTTTATTAAACAGCTATTCTGTCAGTTCTGTTTTAGCTGCTGATAAAGCATTGTTTAAGGTAGAAGAAAGCATGACCTTGTATCAAAAAGATTTTGATGATTTAAAAAATATGTTTATAAGAGTTAAGGATGATAAAGTGCAGCGCAAATTGGAAGAGCTGGCATTGTATACATATGCAGTCAATAATCAGAATATAAGCTGTAATTTAAAAGATGAATACAAAAAAAGAGTTTATAAGATGTTCGATATGAGAGGATGTTATATTAAACACTATACTGATCAGATAACCATTGATGATTTGTCAGAAGAAATTGAAGCTTATTGTAAGATATATTCTCATAAATTTCCAAAGTTTGACGGAACGATAGAGTCTTTGGATAATGAGACTTTAGTTTATGCACGAAAGTTTATTTTGGAAAAATCATTGTCAAAGTTGCAGGATGAAAAAATATTGCCAAATCTAAGAGAGAGATACAGGATAACTTATGAAAAATAATGCGATACTGTTTATAATACTTCTTTTTGCCTTGCTTGCCGGATGTGCCAAGAAACAAAGTGTACCTGTGGTATTTAAGGCTGATAATGCTTCTTATTCGGAGTTGCAGGATAGGTTCACTGATTACTGGCAGAGCAGAGCTAATAAAAATATTGATAAAAGTTTTGAGTATGAAAACCCATACTTTAAGTTCAGGTATAAAAAAGATGTATACAGTAAGTATGTAAACTGGTTTTATTCTGAAAATGATGTTGAAAAATATGTCGTTAAAGGATTGAATCGTAAAGGAAAGTACTTGTATTGCTTTGAGATGAGTGATATTATTGAAATAGGGGAAGATCCTGCTAACAGAAGAGATTGCTGGATTAAAGTGAACGGTACATGGTATCATTATATTGACAACCCGGTCTTTTTCCCTTAATATTTGGTAGCAATGCCGTAATGGCACTAAATAAAAAAAACAGGAGGTACGTATTATGCGAAAAGTTTTAACTTTCGTACTGGCAGCAATGATGCTGTCAACAACTGCATTTGCAGTGAGTATTGACAACGACAAAGTAGGGGATACTTTGGTTTATCCTTTCTACATGGCCACATCTGGTATCCAAACAGATTTTGAGGTCATTAACACCAGTGATAACCTTTCAGTTGTTGCTAAGGTAGTGGTTAGATCCAAGAAGTACAGTGAAGAATTGAGAGACTTTTTGATCTATCTCTCACCTAACGATGTATTCAGAGGAACATTATCCTATGATGGTGCAGCAAAAGTTTCCTCAACAGATGACAGTGTTCTTTTGGGAACTCCCGGATCATATATTCAGGGAAGTCTTGATGTTGATCTTGTAACACCAGCTTGTACTGAAGATACGAATGAAATCGGCTACGTTTCTGTAATTCAGGCAACTACATTAGATCTGGCAAAGAATGCAAATGGTGTAGTACCGAAAGAAGATATCATCACTGCATACTTTGATGCTCTGGACAATCAATCGTTTATTCCTTCATCAGAAAATGTACTTACTGGTTTTGCTGAAGTACAGGTTCCCGGGGCAGAAGTTGTATCTTATAACGCTGCAGCAATAGACGATTATAATGCTACCAGTCTATTTGAAATTGGTGATGTAACATCACTTCGTAGCAACATATCAGATCCTTATGCTCTCGAAGCAGCATTGTCTAAAAACAGATATTTTTTACCATACTACAACAATGCAACTTTTGGTCTGTTTAACTTTCCGACTAAGCTAACAATTCCTAATGCAGATTGCGATGCATTTTCATCAACAAGTCCTTTCTTCAACTCTAACGACTTGAATCCTGGTTATATAATGACAAATTATAATATGGAAGAAGAAAGTGAAACTCATCAGCAGTGTCTTGTGTCACCTTGTCCAGAGGATGAAGTTAACAAAATGCCTGATGAAGTACAGGAATTAATGGCAAGCACTACGCTTGATACTGATATGGGATGGTCACGTATCAGCTTTACATCAAGCACTTCTACTTACACACCATATTCAACTACAGATAACACAACTACTTTTGAAGGTGTGCCTTCAATAGGTCTTGGGCTGCACTTTACAGGTAATGGCGCTTATATTTTAGACCTTCCTTTTGAAAAGGGACCCGTAACGGTAAATAATTAATAAACAAAAAAGTACTAAATAATTCTATATGGGCAGCATAACTTGCTGCCCATATATTAAATTCAGATGAACTATTATAATGCAAAGAAGGA
>JAASSV010000163.1 GCA_021767685.1 Caryophanales bacterium
GATCTTATTTATCGATGAACTTCATACAATTGTTGGAGCGGGTAAAACAGAAGGTGCAATGGATGCCGGTAACTTATTAAAACCATTATTAGCAAGAGGAGAACTCCATTGTATCGGGGCAACAACGATTGATGAATACCGTAAATATATTGAAAAGGATGCGGCTTTAGAACGGCGTTTTCAACCACTGATGATTGATCAACCAAATATAGAAGATACAATTAGTATCCTACGGGGGATAAAAGAGAAGTTTGAAATCCATCATGGGGTACGCATTACTGACAACGCTCTTATCGCTGCCGCAACCCTATCTAATAAATATATTAGTGATCGGTTCTTACCGGATAAAGCGATTGACCTCATGGACGAGGCAGCGGCCTTAATCAGAACAGAAATTGATTCAATGCCTGCTGAACTCGATCAGTTAAATCGTAAAATATTACAACTTGAAATAGAGCGAGAGTCGCTCAAAAAAGAAAGCGATAAAGATTCTAAATCACGACTTAATCGCATTGAAGAAGAACTTAGTAATCAAAAACAAGAACTCTCTCGACTCAAAGCAACTTGGGATAAAGAAAAAGGATCGATCGATAAGATAAAAGAACTGAAGGCAGAGATTGACCAAATCAAACGTCAGATTGAAGAAGCAGAAAAAGCCTATGACTTAGAAAAACTGGCAAAACTAAAATATGGGGACCTTCCAAGTAAAGAAAAAGAACTTGATCAATTAACAGATCTTGAAGAGCATGAACTCTTAAAAGAAGAAGTCACTGAAGAAGAAATTGCTGAGATTGTTTCTAAGTGGACAGGTATTCCCGTGAGTAAACTCGTTGAAAGTGAACGGGAGAAATTATTACATTTAGAAGATATCTTACATGAACGTGTGATTGGACAAGATGAAGCAGTCAATCTAGTGAGTGATGCCGTATTACGCGCCCGTAGTGGTTTAAAAGATGAACAAAAACCAATTGGTAGCTTTATCTTCTTAGGTCCTACAGGTGTTGGGAAAACCGAACTCGCTAAAACACTTACAGAAACCTTGTTTGACAGTGAACAAAATATGATTCGGATTGATATGAGTGAGTATCAAGAACGTCATACTGTCGCAAGACTTATTGGTGCACCTCCAGGTTATATCGGTCATGATGAAGGTGGCCAATTAACAGAAGCTGTAAGACGGAAACCATACAGTGTGATTTTATTCGATGAGATTGAAAAAGCACACCCTGAAGTCTTTAATACCTTATTACAATTACTAGATGATGGAAGATTAACTGATAGTAAAGGACGGACAGTTAACTTTAAAAATACAATTGTCATTATGACTAGTAATATTGGTAGCCAGCATTTACTTAATGGTATTGATGATAACGGTAATATTACTGAAGACGCTAAAGCTAAAGTTGAACAATTATTACATCAACACTTTAAGCCAGAATTTTTAAATCGGATCGATGATACGATTCTATTTAAACCATTAACCAAAGATGAAATGATTGCGATTATTGATCTTTTACTTCATGACTTAGACTATAAATTACATGAACAAGATATTAGATTATTAGTCACAGATGACGCGAAAGCATATATAAGAGACGCATCATACTCATCGACCTTTGGCGCAAGACCAACAAAACGGTACATTGAACGCAACATTGAAACAAGAATTGGTAAACTGATTATTAAAGGTGAGTTAAATCCTGGTGATCAGTTAACGATTAATGCAAGTGATGATGAGTTAGTGTATAAAATAGCGTAAAAGAATGCCAGTTATTACTGGTATTTTTTATACATAACATCAAAATCATAAAATCTTTTGCTAACATTGCTATGTGTGGTAAAATAAATTATGTTATGTGAAGGAGAAAACAAGATGACAGATAATGGTAAACCGTTCTTAACTTATAGTGAACAAGTTAATCGACTAGTAGAAAAAGGAATTAAATGTTCTAAACCTAACGAAAAAAAAGCATTAATAAGGAAAGGATATTTTAATCTTATTAATGGATTTAAACGTCCTTTTGTTGTCAATAAAACCTCTAATGGAGATCATGAGTATATTGAAGGCACGAGTGTAGAAAAAATATACAAGGTATCTAGATTTGATCGAAGAGTGAGTAACATGTTATTGAAAAATATCACACATGTTGAAGAAGAAGTTCGAACTATTACTAGCTACAAATTAGATTTGATTTGTAAAAAGCAAGACGTTGATTGGACAAATGTTGATGCATATGATAATCACTTAGATTCAAGGCTTATTGAATCATTATTAGATGACATTGAATTTGAAATAGATAAAGCAAAGCGTAATAATAATTCATATATTCGCCATTACGCAAATAAAAATGGTGAGTTACCAACTTGGATAATGACAAAAGTTATTCGCTTTACGACTCTGATAACATTAATTCAATATAGTAAGAAAGAGTTAAGGGAATATTTGAGTGATTTATATAGTATAGGCTATAATTCTAGGGAAAATGATTTTAGAATACTAGTTGGGGCATTACACTGGATGAGAAAAACAAGAAATGCCTGTGCCCATAATGAAAGAATTATTTTTCTAGAAGATAATAATAAAATAGTACTTACTCCATATCATCGCATGCTGACAAATGCGTATAAAGATCGAACTCGTAATAAACAAGTGGTAGATCTAATAATATTTTTAAAATATTTTAACACTAAAAGAGAGTTTAATAAGCTAATTAATTTTTTTAAAAACGAGTTAAAACAGATACATGAAGTAGTGCCAAATCATGTTTTTGAGAAGATTAGAGCGAGTCTTGGGATTCGTCAAGTAAAACATTTAGATATACTTAAGCGATCTGAAAAGAAGATTAATTACTTAGAATTGTTATAGTTGACATTTGTGAGTTTATAAGATATTATGAGGTATAGAGAAATCCGGTGTAGGCCGGAAGAAAAACCATCCGTGTGGGTGGTTTTTTCATATACTTATACACTTTTTAACGTTTTTGTATACACATTATTCATGCTTTGTCGTATAATATAATTAGAGGTGAGTAAGAAATGAAAAGAAATGTAGGAAGTTTAGATGCAAAGATTCGTTATGGTATAGGAATTCTTTTCTTGATCTTAGGATTTTTCTTTAGACCGTTTTGGGTATTTCTATTACTCGCAGTCATTAGTTTTGCGACAGCCTATTTCCACACTTGTGGATTATACAAATTATTTGGTATAAATACCTGTAAAGTAGATACC
>JAASSV010000164.1 GCA_021767685.1 Caryophanales bacterium
CTATCCAACCGCAAACGTTGATACTGATCACTACTTAATCCCCAAACAAGGGGTTTATGTAACACAAACAAAAGTTGGTGACACGTGGTATGATTCAATGAGTAGTGTTGGACATAACCCGACATTGAACTGTCGAGTTGAATTAAGTGTTGAATCAAACATTTTTGATTTTGATCAAGATATCTATGGTGAAGAGATTACCATCAAATTTTTACACAGACTACGTGATGAAGAAAAATTTGATTCTGTTGATGCCCTAATCAAGCGCATTGATGAAGATAAAGTAAATAGTTTAGCCTATCTAAAAAAGAATAAGGAATAATCCTTGCATCTACAAAAAGGTATGCTATAATATATTGTGCGCCTATTTCTATGTAATACGACACTCCAACGTATCACACGGAATTAGGTAAGAAAAAAATAATAGGAGGTAACTAATATGGCAATTTCAAAAGAAGTGAAAAAGCAAATCGTTGAAGAATATCGTCTTAAAGAAGGCGACACTGGAAGCGTTGAAGTTCAAGTGGCTTTACTAACAAAAGAAATCGAAGCATTAAATACCCACTTAAAAGAACATAGACATGATTTCCATTCACGTCGTGGATTACTTAAAAAAGTTGGACACCGTCGTAACTTACTCAAATACTTGAAAAATAACGATATTGAACGTTATCGTACGCTAATTAAAAAATTAGGTATTCGTCGATAAACAAAAAGCGCATTTGCGCTTTTTTTATTTTAAACAAGCCGTATATATGGTATACTGTTATAAAGTATGGAGGTGCCTTATGGAACGTGATAAACGGATAAAAATATTACACTATTTAGGAATGGCAGCTTTGGCCGTCATTTCATTATATTACTTAAACTTACTATTTTCAGATCAAATTCAATTATTACGCGGGGCAATCACAGCTATTGTACTCCCGTTTGGAATCGCTTTGTTTATATCATATTTATTATCACCACTTGTTAATCTTATTGAACAACATACGGCAATGAAACCACACTGGTTAGTTGTTATTATTGTGTTAGTCTTATTTTTAGCACTTATTGGCTTGTTTGGATATTTTATTGGTGATGTCATTTATGAACAAGCTGTGATATTCTTTAATAATGACTTTGAAAATATCCAACTTTGGGTGCAGAATGTATTCTTGGAAAATGAGACAGTACAAAATGCCTATGACTATGCTGTTGCTGAGATTAAAGAAAGCAGTGCACCAATTATCTTTAATATCATTAATGTTTTTAAAAGTTTAGTAACTATTATCGCAACAATTGTCTTAGTCCCGGTCTTTTTATTCTTCTTACTCCAAGATAAGACAACGATTTTTAAAGGGATTGTAAAGACCTTACCTAAAAAATATCAAGGGCATGCGAGTGAACTTGGTAAACGGGCAAATGATGTTATTCAAAAATACTTTAGTGGTCGCTTTATTTCAATTCTTATTATGAGTGTCCTCTTTACCATTATGTTTATGTCATTTGGCTTCAGTTTCCGCCGCAGTTTATTCTTTGGCTTCTTACTAGGGTTTTTAGATATTATCCCGTATATTGGGGCGTTTATTGGAATTTTACTTCCAATCCTGTATTCATTTACAGTGACCGATACCCTCTTTTTAGGCCGTTACACATTTTTAGGATTATTAGCGGCAAATATGGGTCTTCAAGCCTTCCAAGGGAATATTTTACAGCCTTATATTATGGGTAAAGAAGTTAACTTACATCCGTTACTTGTCTTAACAAGTTTTGTCTTTTTTGGTGCTTTGTTCGGTATTGCCGGAGTAATCTTAGCAATTCCTATTACAGGTATTATTAAAACATCTGCGATATATTATAAAGAATTAAAAGATACTTCACAATAAACGTCATTATATGTTATAGTAATACATGCGAAATACTGATACTGGAGGAAGTTTATGTTTAACTGGTTATTTGATTTATTTATAGGATTGCCAAACTGGGCAGAAGTTGTCTCATTTATTGGCTTTTTAGTTGTTGGGATTGTCTTCTTAGTGAAAGGCGCTGATTACTTTGTCGATAGTGCAAGTAGTTTAGCAAAAATCTTAGGTGTCTCAACGTTAATTATAGGATTAACGATTGTATCCTTTGGGACAAGTGCTCCTGAAGCAAGTGTAAGTATCTTTTCTCAAATTAACAATTCAAGCGATATCTCACTTGGAAATGTCGTTGGAAGTAATATCTTTAATACGTTAGTGGTATTAGGGATGTCCGCAATCTACGCTCCGATTATTATTCATTACAGACTCGTCAAACGCGAAATACCGTTTATGATTGTCATGACATTAATTTTATTTTTCATGGCTCTATTCTTTGACTTTAATGGCTCTAACGCTTTATTGCAAATTGAAGGTGCTATTCTATTAATCTTATTCATTGGCTACTTATATATGAATTATAGAAACGCAAAACAAGGTGAAGAAGTGGTTATCGATATTGACGATGATGTTGATGTTATGCCATTAAAACAAAGTATATTCTATTTACTTATTGGTCTTGTGATGATTATTGCGGGTGGAGAGTTTGTTGTCCATGGCGCAAAAAATACAGCGTTACAAATCGGTGTTAGTGAAACAATGGTAGGATTAACGGTTGTCGCAATAGGAACTAGCTTACCGGAACTTGTTACAAGTGTTGTTGCTGCTAGGAAAAATGAAAATGACATTGCCCTAGGTAATGTGATTGGATCAAACATCTTTAATATTCTCTTTATTTTAGGGATTGGTTCAAGCATTGGTGTAATGACAATTTCAATGTATGCGATCTATGATTTTCTTATTTTAATCGCTGTTACCGGTATTATTACATTCATCATTTTCTATTATAAAAAGATTGGTAAACGAAGTGGCTATATATTCATTTTATCCTACGTCGCTTACATCACATTTGTTGTTTTAAGAGAAATCCTTTAAACCCCTAAACAAAGGGGTTTTTTTATTGCTAAAAATTAATGAAAACATTATCAAAATATTTTAATTGACAATTTGATTGAATAGGATTATATTAGGTATGTTTGACAATATAAATACATAGAAAGTGGGGGTCATAATGGACACATTAGTACTATATTTTTTAATTTTTATCATCAAGGTTTTTGAGGTTAGTATTTCAACCTTGCGCATTGTTTTAATCACCAAGGGAGAACGCACAAAAGGTGCGGTATTAGCCTTTTTCGAGGTCATTTTATGGCTCCTTA
>JAASSV010000165.1 GCA_021767685.1 Caryophanales bacterium
CTTCTGTTGGTTTTTCTGATACTAATGTATCTAAGTGATCTTTATAGGTGATAAATTGAGTGTAAAATGCGTCCATTCCATTATCATTAGCTTCTTCTTTACGAAACAATCCACAGCCAGTTAACGTTAATAAAATAGCTGCTATTATGATTAATGATAGTGCTTTTCTCATGATTTCCCTCCCAAATATATGTTGAGTTTATTATATCAAATATTTATAGAAAAAACTATAAAAAATAAGTGCACTACAGTTGAAATTATCGATGATTGTTCATATAATATAATTGTAATCATTTCAATATTATATTGTATACAGAAAGGAAGATTTATTTTTATGAATACTCAAATTACATTAATGAACCAATATGTTGCTGATTTATCAGTTGAAAATGTTAAATTCCATAACTTACATTGGAATGTTGTTGGACCTAATTTTGAACAGGTTCATGTTTATCTTGAAAAGTTATATGATGACTTCTTCTTAAAATTTGATGAGGTAGCTGAGCGGGTTAAGATGCTTGGTGAGTTCCCTGTAGCATCAACCAAAGAATATCTTGAGTTATCAAACGTTAATGAGCTTGGTAATGATGATATTAAAGTTGAAGATGCAATGAAAGTTGCTAAAGAAGAGTTAGAATACTTAAAAGCTTCTGCATTAAAAATTCGTGAAGAAGCAGATAACAATGATGACTTTGTAACAGTGGCATTGATGGAAGATCACGTTGCTGCATATGACAAAGAAATTTGGTTCATTGAATCAGCATTGAAATAATATTATAAAGGCGCCCAAAAAGGGCGTCTTTTCTATTTTAATATGACATATGTCTTTCATGGTTGTATTTTACGTGATAGAATGATTATAGAGGTGTTATTATGAGATTGAATAAATACGGGTCCGCTTTTCGTGTATCGATTATATATTTAATTTTTAGTGCCCTATGGATTTTTTTAACCGACATCATCTTACTTAGATTTATTGATGATGTGGAAGTTTACCGTTCTTTCTCAACGTTAAAAGGATTATTTTTTATCATAGCAAGTGCATTAATCATTTACTTCCTCGTCAATCGAGAAGTAAGAATCATCCAAAAAGCACGGATAAGCATAGAACAGTTAAAGTCCTACGACACCCTAACAAATGTACATAATCGTAGTAGTTTTAACGAGAAAGTAAAATCGTTACTGTTATCTGAACAAGAAACCTCTGTCATTTTAAGTGATATCAATGGCCTTAAACTAATTAATGAAATGTACTCGTCACAAGAAGGGGATAATGCCTTGCTTAATTATGCGAATATCATAAAAGCTGTTGTTGATGATGATGCCTTTATCGCACGTATCGGTGGTGATGAGTTTTGTGTTTTAATGGATGGGTGTAATAATGATAGATTACTTAGTTATGTTAATGAAATCAAAAAAAGAATTAATGAAGAACGAATTTTTGACTTACCGTTAACTGCAGCTATTGGCTACGCATGTACTAGACAAAACGGCAACATACATGAGACACTCTCAGTTGCTGAGGATCGAATGCTAAAAAATAAACTTATCTTACAAGAAAGCGCCAGTAACTCTATTGTTAAATCACTAGAAACTGCACTCTTTGAACGCAGTGATGAAACAGAGCAACATGCGAATAGAATGGCTGACTTATGTGTTAAACTAGCACAAAAATTAGAGTTATCTCATAACGATATAAATGATCTTAGACTATTTGCGATTTTACATGATATCGGTAAAATTGGAATAGAAGACAAGATCCTTAAAAAACCTGGGCCTTTAACCGATATAGAATACAATCGGATGAAACAACATCCATCGATTGGCTACAAGATTGCAAGTAACGTTGAAGCGTTAGAAAGTATATCATACTATATACTTACCCACCATGAATGGTGGGATGGTAATGGGTATCCAAAAGGATTAAAAGGAAAGGATATACCACTTCTCTCACGAATATTAAGTATTGTAGATGCCTGGGATGCCATGACCAATAATCGTGTTTATCGAACAGCAATGAGCAAAGAGGATGCTATTGATGAACTAAAAAGATTCAAAGGAACCCAGTTCGATCCAGACCTTACTAAAGAGTTTCTTAAACTTGTTGAGTAAAGAGAGGCAAACGCCTCTCTTTTTTGATACATCTAATTTAGTTAAATCAATCAATTATCAACTAACTTATATAAACTTTAATTAGAATCATCCTTAGAGAATCTAATCTCAAATTGACAACTTGTGTCGCCATCAAACAATGATGTTTTTAATGTTACCTGAACCTCTTTCTCGGTAATAAATGACCAGATATCTTTATAAAATCCACCACCACAGTTGCAATAAAGCGAATTTATGGATCGACTTTGTATAAATGCTCCTTTTACCCGTTGACAATGACAATAATAATATGCTTTTTGTAAAGTATCTTTCGTTTTATGATACGCTTGATACTGCGCTGGAATTTTAGTCACAGTAATGGTTTCTTGCTTGAGAAATCCTGACCACCCAATGCCAGAGGCTATCAGTTTATCTGCTTCTTCATCAGTTATGTTTTTATATGATGTGATATGGATTTTAAAGTCTTTTTCTAACTGTTTGTGCGCTTTAGCGAGTGACCTTGTTTTTTGATAAACCTCTTTAGCGTTTGCTAAGTAGGCATGCGGAATATGGCAGGCACATGATTCAAATATTTGTGCAATTTTATCTTCTGTCGTGACTTCTTTTAATGTCTTTATCTGCTCAATTGTATAGGCAATTGGATCTTGTAAAGAATGAACTGCACCCTGTCAAGTAGACACTGTAATAAAATAAAATTAATATTGTATTAGAGCTAAGGCTTGATTCCTAAGTTCCATAGGAGTTAAGCCTTTTAATACTGGTTGATAACGATGGTTATTGTAGAATGTAATATATTCTTCAATAGCCATTTTTAATTGGTCTATAGAGTAAAACTTATTCAGCTTATACATCTCAACTTCCATTACTCCGAAAAATGCTTCCATTGGACCGTTGTCAATACAGCGGCCAACTCTAGACATGCTCTGTCTAAACTTTGCGTTATCGAGTTTTTTCTTAAACGTGCGATTAGTATATTGAAACCCACGATCACTATGGAATAGAATCTTCTCACATTCTGGATGTGCCTTGATTGCGTCATCAAATGTTTTGAATACTAAATCATTGTTGTTTGATATGCCCATACGATAAGCGAC
>JAASSV010000166.1 GCA_021767685.1 Caryophanales bacterium
AATTGTTTTACTAAACATATCTGTTTTAAGACCATTCACTTCTTTAATCATATGTCTCGGTGAGAGATCGATTGTCTCATTTAAGTTAAATAACTCCGTTTCACCAATCACGACTTCATTCGCATTTCTGGGTAAGCGACCCGAGGTAAGATCTGCCTCATGAAGTACACTAGCTGGTTTCACCACATAATGATCAAATACCGTTTCATTAAACTCTTGTTCAAAATGTCCGTTTACCATTAACACATCAAAAATGACATCTTGGGGAATCACATCAATAACATCTGATGTGTTTTCAATACTGTCTAGTTCCTCAGATGTAAATGCTGATTCATCTGGTTTTGTAACAATTAAGCGATGTTTCATCGCATTATCAAAATATGGGGTACTGGTTTGATGTGGCGTGTTTTTCGCTTCTAACATGGTGGCATAGGCCATCATGAAAGATAGAATGATAAATCCGATAATCAAGACATTAAACACTGTCTTTTTCGGCATATTCTTAATCATCATCCAAGCCATTCTAATGATATTTTTAGGTGGGACAGTATATGGGGTTTTCCCATACGATACAGGATCTGTATTGTCTGTGTCATCAATCATCTCATCTTCAATGATGTCGCCATCATAAAGTCGTATTTTACGCGTAACATACGGTTCGATTTGATCATAATTATGTGTGACAACAATGACTAACTTATCTTTCGCAATTTCATTCAGTAACGCTAAAATATCGTGTGCAGTGTCTGGATCTAAGTTCCCTGTTGGTTCATCACATACGATAATTTCCGCGTCTTTTGCCAAAGCTCTGGCGATAACTGTCCGTTGTTTTTCACCACCAGATAAAGTACTGGCTTTTTGGTTTATATGGTTTTCTAAGCCCACACGCGATAAAATCTGTTTGGCTTTTTCTAGTCGCTCTGATTGTGTTAAGTCTTGTAATAACAATGCACTAAGTACATTTTCTAACACACTATACGATTCAATAATATTATAATCCTGAAAGACAAACCCAATGTATTCATTGCGATAACTTTCCAATTGTTCAATCGTATAATGCGTTATTTCATCATCATTAACAAATAATTTTCCTTCTTCAAATGTGTCTAAACCACTGAGCACATTTAAAAAAGTACTTTTTCCACTACCACTTTCACCTGTGATGGCAACAAACTCACCTTGTTTAAACTCACAACTGATGTGGTTGAGGGCAAGTACGATGTTATTTTTAGAGTAATAATACTTACTAATGTTTTCGAGTCGTAACATACGAAACACTCCCTTCTTTATAAATTATATCATTTAAACAGGCGATATTCACTCTTATTTAGAAAATTCATCTAAGTTGCAAAAAACCAAGAGTATGTTACACTTAATACAGGAAATTTGGAGGTTAGAATATGAGAATACTGGTTGATGGAGACGCATGTCCCGTTAAAGAACTTGTTCTTAAATGGGCAAAACAGTTTGACTTAGATGTTCATATGTTTTTTGATACAGCCCATGTCTATTCTGATGATTATAGTCACGTTCATATTTTAGGTAAAGGCGCAGATAATGTTGATTTTGCGTTACTTAGTCATGTGAAAGACAATGATATTGTCATTACTGCTGATTATGGTCTTGCATCACTTGCGTTGACAAAAAATGCACATGTCGTCCATCCTAGTGGCTTAATCTATACTGAAGACAATATACTGACCTTACTCAATAAACGAAGTAGTCATCGTAAATTACGGAAACATGTCCGCATCAAAGGACCCAGTAAACGTCAGAAAAAAGATGATCACGCATTTGAACAGGCACTAAAGTCTGTAATTAATAAATATAAGTAGTTGCTTTTTAGAACGCTTTTTGATACAATAAATACGCTATTGAAAACGGAGGTGAAAGACATGGCAAATATCAAAGATCAAATTAAACGTAACAGACAAAATGAAAAGAAAAAAGCACGTAACAATATTTTCCGTTCAGGATTAAAGTCAGCTATCCGCAATGTCAAACAAGCGGTTGAAGAAGGCGACAAAGAAAAAGCATTGAACGCATTAAATATTGCGAACAAAAAATTAGATAAATCTATCACTAAAGGATTAAACCACAAAAACAAAGTGGCAAGAAAAAAATCTAGTTTAGCAAAATTAGTGAACAGGTTATCATAACGCAAAAAGCAAACGGTAATACATTAGGTATTACCGCTTTTTATTTGGACAAAAAAAGGAAGTCACACTATCCTAGTGGCTTCCTATTTTAATTTGGTTAGTAACTCATTTAAGATATTTATCGCTTCAATTGGTGTACACTCCTCTAAGTTAATCTCATTCAATCGTTCTCTGATTGGATCAGGAGGAGTATCTACAGCATCTTCTTCAAAATCAAACAAGGTTAACGTATCATCTTGTTCTAAGCGCTTATGATGAAATTCTAAATGACTTAACAGTTGATGCGCGCGTTTTATCAGTGGTGATGGTAATTCTGCAAGACGGGCAACGTTAATTCCGTAAGATTTATCGGTTGGCCCTTCTTTTACTTTATGTAAAAACGTAATATGTCCTTCTTCATCTGTCGCACTAACATGAACATTTTTAAGGCGGTGTAACGATTGATCTAAGTCAGTAAGTTCATGATAATGGGTTGAGAAAAGTGTCTTACAACCGATTTGTTCATGGATATATTCAATAATGGCTTGCGCTAATGCCATACCATCATATGTAGCGGTTCCGCGACCAATCTCATCAAATAGAATCAATGACTGTTTTGTCGCAGTACTAATTGCTCGATTCGCATCAAGCATCTCAACCATAAAGGTTGATTTCCCACTAACTAAGTCATCAGCGGCCCCGATGCGGGTAAATATCGCATCAAAGATTGGGATTTTTGCCTGTTTTGCTGGAACAAATGATCCAATTTGCGCGAGAATAACGGTAATCGCTAGTTGGCGCATATACGTCGATTTCCCACTCATATTTGGTCCAGTGATTAATAAGATATCGGTATCCTTATTCATCGTAATGTCATTGGGAATAAAGACATCTTCTAACACTTCACTCACCACTGGGTGAAAGGATCCTTTAATATCAATCACATGTGATGTTGTTAAGGTTGGTCGGGTTAACTGAAACTTCTCACTGATGATAGAGAAGGCAATCATCATATCAATTTCACTGATGATTGAAGCATTGTTTTGAAT
>JAASSV010000167.1 GCA_021767685.1 Caryophanales bacterium
GTTGGATGCAGTCACGTTTGATTGCTGCTGGTATTCGTCCGATTAACAATGTGGTTGATATTACAAATTATGTCATGTTAGAAACAGGACAACCATTACATGCTTTTGACTATGACTTACTAGATAGTGATACAATTGATGTTAGACTGGCGAATCAAGGAGAAACTTTACGGACTCTTGATGAAACAGAGCGCCAGTTATTACCTGAGGATATCGTTATAACTAATGGTAAAAAAGCCGTTGCGCTTGGTGGTGTCATGGGTGGATTTGATACAGAAATCTCATCAAGTACAAAACATATATTACTTGAAAGTGCAGTCTTTGATCCTACTCATATCAGAAAAACATCATCACGACTAAATTTACGAAGTGAAGCGTCAATTCGTTTTGAACGTAAAGTTGATCCAAAACGGACGAAATATGCATTAGAACTTGCGACCTATTACTTTAATAAATATGCCAATGCCGATGTCTTAAAAGGTATTCAAAAAGTTGATAATACGACACATGAAGATACATTAATTTCGATCAACGCAGAGTTAATTAACAAGACATTAGGAACGACACTCACACAAGAAGATATTCTGACCATATTAGAGCGTCTTAGTTTTGAAACAACTGTCAAAGATAATGATATTACTGTCCATGTCCCATCACGTCGACAAGATATTGAAACCTATCAGGATATTGTTGAAGAAGTCGGACGTATCTTAGGCTATGATCAATTACCTGTCACGTTACCAAAAACGATCAATCAAGGAAAGTTGACAGAGTTTCAACAATTTAAACGGACCATTAAACATACCTTAGCGCATCTTGGATTATCAGAAGTGATTACCTATTCATTGATGACACCTGAGCGTGTTCAAGAATTCACTGTCGATAATCATACACCTGTGCAGTTACAACTCCCGATGAGTTCGGATAAGTCCGTCTTACGCTTAAGTCAATTACCTAACATGCTTGATGTGGCAAAATATAATAAAGCCCGTAAACAAACAGATATTCGTTTATTTGAGTTAGGAAAATCGTATACTAAAGACGGTGAAAAAGAACTTTTAAGTGGTGTTTTAACCGGAGAACTGTCACATGTTAATTGGCAAGGTAAAAACGAAACAATTGATTTCTTTACCGCAAAAGGATTACTAAACAGTTTATTTGAAGTCTTGAGTTTATCTCACTTAACGATGGAACCAACGGATCAGTACAAACAATGTCATCCAGGTCAAACAGCGATTATTAAAGATTATCAAGGAACTGTTGGATTTTTAGGAAAACTGCATCCAGAATACGCAAAACAACACGAACTAGAAAACACATATGTGTTTGAATTAGATGTGTTACGTCTATATGAGTATCGCCGCGTATTACGTAGTGCGAAAACTGTTAATAAGTATCCTGAAGTTACCCGCGATTTATCTGTCGTCGTCACCGATGATGTGACCGCAAGTGATCTTGTTAAACGTATTTCAAAAGATGGCAAACGTCTATTAAAAACAGTTGATGTTACAGATTTATATCAAGGAGAGCATTTAGAAGATAATCATAAATCTATCACGGTAAGATTAACGTTTACCGATGAGAATAAAACATTAAAAACAGAAGATGTTGATGCTCGAGTTGATGCAATCATAAGTGGATTGAAACAACACTTAAACGCAATTATTAGAGATGCATAATATAATAAAAACGCCAGTTAGCTGGCGTTTTTTTATGGCTTTAGTAAGGTCTTGACGACTTTTGGAATATCTTTGTTCTCAATTCCAGAGTAAGGAAAAATGATGCTATTTGAATCATTAATTATTTGGTACTTGTAGGTTAACTCATGACATCGCTCAATAAATAAGTCTTTATCTGCTTTATTATTAAAGTCAAAAACAATATGAAGATTGGCATCCGTTGAACGTATGGTAAACTGGTTGTTTTGATATCGCTTAATTTCAGTCAGCATTATTTCATTTTTATCTTTGTAGAGTTTTGATAATTTTTTTAGATGCCGGTAATACAGTCCACTTTTCATATAATTTGCCACACTCAGTTGTTCTAGTTTGCTGACACTTTGGGCAAAGTTGAAGTATCGCTTGTGATAAAGACGATATAGTTTTGGTGGCAACACCATATAACTCATTCGTAAAGAAGGAAGTAATGTCTTAGAAAACGATCCAATATAGATCACATGAGCATCATCAAAACTTTGTATGGCAGGGATAACTTGACTGTTATAGCGCATTAAATAGTTATAATCATCTTCAATGATATAACTATCATAAGTATGAGCCCAAGTAATCAGTTTGTTACGGTCGTTCACTTTTAATATGTCTCCACTAGGATACATATTAGAAGGGGAAATATATAAGAAGTCTGATTCTGTTTTTAAAAGATCAGGGAAGTTATCTTTTGCGATCGTTTTATAATCATACTGCCTAAAAATATTGATGGCTTTAGTAAATTCAGGTTCAAGGTACATCACGCTTTGATTCTGTGTTATCCCAAGAAGTATATGCAGTAAAGACTGAATCCCCGCTCCAATGATAATTTGATTCACATCACATAAGACGTTCCGTTCTTCACGTAAGAAAGACTGAATCTCTTGGCGTAACTCAAGTTCACCATTAGGGTGACAGGGTTTACGTAAGGATTCTTGATTGTAATTAAGGACTTGATTTAACATGCGTTTATAGACTTTGCTGTCAAACATGCATGGTGTGATTTGATCGTTTGGATGGTTGTGATAAGTGATTGGCTTAAGCGTTCTTTTTTTCGATGTTGGCTTAATATTATGAATGTCCATGACATAATAACCACTGCGTGGTCGAGAAGCGATATACCCTTCAACTGCAAGTTGGTGATACGCTTTTTCAACAGTAGTGGTAGAAATATTATGTGATTTGGCATACTGTCTAATAGAAGCTAATTTACTTTTGGCTGGATAGTAATCATTCATAATATTGTTTCTGATTTTTTCATAGACTTGTTCATAGAGTAATTTGTCAGACATCTGACCATCTCCTTTTGAATAATTGTGACAGACTAAGAATGACAATAGTATACATCATTTTTCTAAAAATGACAATCTAATTGGGCATCGACATTGCATTATTTTGATTGTGTGCTACAATAAAATAAGCATATATTATAGATATGTTTAAGGAGTTTTAATAATGAAAAATATTTTTGA
>JAASSV010000009.1 GCA_021767685.1 Caryophanales bacterium
ATCAATTATAATGGTGGACTAGTCACATCAACTCATGATGATGACTTCGAGCCGTATTCGCTAACCATCGCAAAAGAGGATATCTTAACGATTTTTAATGATAACATTGACAATATCGAAAACTGCTTTGGAGAAGTTAAAGACGACATATTCTTATATAAAGACACAGAAGAAATTGAACCTTTATTACATAACTTTAATGGTGCTAGACTATTTGTTGGTGACTTGAATAACATTCTAAAGGAAAATACAAATGGGTTTATTATTATTTCAAAGCCAAATAAATCGCACCTTATTGAAGAGTATGTCAAAACCCGCTTTAAAGATCGGGTTTTGTGTCGAAACTGGGGTGAACATTATCACCATGTTCTAGAACTCTATACCCCCGAAACCAATAAAGGAAAAGGCTTAGCTTATGTCGCAGAACATCTTGATATACCAAGAGAACAAATCATTGCATTTGGTGATGCCCACAATGACATTGAAATGTTAAAATACGCACATCTTGGTGTTGCGATGAAAAATGCTCAAGATAGACTTAAGGTTCATGCTGATGACATTACTGAGTATCCTAATACAGAAAACGGATTAATCCGATACATTCAAAAATTTCTAAAAAAAGAACAGTGATTACTGATAAGGTAATCACTGCTGTCTATTGACATAGTACTTGATGAAAATCAGGTACTTTTTTATTTATGAGTTTTATGTTATCCACATGAATAAGTAAAACTAGGGATAAACGCTGATAAAGGGTAGAATAAAATAAGAAATGATGACAACTTTAGGTATATATGCGGTGCTGTCTGTTAGCATCACTGGAGTCATGTGTTCAGACATAAGCATAACGCCAGTTCAAATCAGTCAAGTATGACTTTACCTAAGGCACTTATAGGAGTTAATCCTTCATATAGGGATCTATCAGTTTCTCTTTTAAAATTGGATACAGGTTAAATGTGTACACAAGAAAATTGGCTATGAAATAAAACAATGAAACGAAATGAAGTATTGTACCCCGAGTGTCAATTGCACTTCCTGCGAAAAGTCCTTTTAGTGTTACAAAGAATAGCGATTGAAATATGGACCAGCCAAATATGATGGAAAAAATAGGTATCGATAACAATAGAATTATACTCCAACCTATCAGAGTGGTTTTCTTGAGTAAAAACGTCTTTAAACTTAAGTCTTTTTTGTGTTTAGTTTCCATAATCAAACTCCAGTATAGAATTGATTTCATCCCAAGTTTCTCTCTTGCTAAAGAATCTCGTAGCTTCCATTCCTGTTTGTCTCCCTATCTGCATGCCAACAAGAGGAGCGATTCTCTCTAACGGTGTTAAACGATCAAGAATACTAGAAGCCATTGGTCTTGCACCAACACGAACAAAAGCAAAAGTGAATGCCATTGAGAGCACTGTTGAAGATGCAATTTGCACAGCAGATGTACCTTGGTTTATACCTCGAAGCATTTGTGTTGTAGCTGTTAATCCGAGTCTCGAGTACATATACCAACTAGATGAAGCTGCTGTAACGGATCCTAATGATACAAGTGTCAATGCTGTAAATGCAGCTGCACTGCAACCTTCTATCCCGACTGCAAACCAATCTACTTGTTGCCAAAAATCACCTTCTGAACTTGCATTTTTCCAATCCGAGTGTTGCATCCCAAGTTCAAATCCTGCTGCGACTGCTCCTATTATTAGTGAAGTTACTAGGATTGCAACCGGAAAATCTCCGCTTACGTCTGTATACATGACTGGAGTAATGATTACACCCAGCATCGTTACAGCTATTCAAAAAGTACATGCCAGAACCTAAGTAAGAGATTATTATATATATCTAATCTTCAAAATAGTGTTTGATTATATAATTAATAATTCTAAATGTTATTATTTGAGTGTTCATGGCAAAGTAAACTGAACTAGTACAAATATACAACATAGATTCAAATCTCGGCTCATAGCCCAATGTTACCTTTATGATGTCTAAGAATATATAGTCGAAAAATGAACTTAGATTATATCCTATGATTAACCAAATGATTAGCGTAAAAGTTTGTATGATAACCCATATAAATAGTACTTTTTTACTCAGAAAGAAAGCTCTATATTTATTATCCATAGTACACCTCAATCAAATCTATAATAATTAGTACTTGTCGATTCATCAATTCCTAGGTTTTGTTTTACTGTATCAAAGTTATCCTGAACCATACGAACACTACGTCTACCAATCTGGACGGCAGATAATATACCAAAAGTACCAATAGGAGAATAACCTACATAATCTATCAAACCAATGGACATTGGTTTGTTTCCTGCGCGTACAAAGATTGCTGTTAAAATGAGTGAGGATACCGTATTAGCTACAATTACTCCAGCACTCTTACCATCATATAGTCCTCTTCCAACACTGTAAGTTGCAGCCATTGCCATTCTAGAATAAAAATACCAGTTCATGCCCCATGAGCTAGTTCCTGCACTCAAAACAGTTAATGCAGTAAACCCCATCGCATAACTAGCTTCTATAGCTACAGATCCCCAGTCAATTGCGAACTCGCCTTCGGATCCACTGTTACGATACTGAGTGTGTTGATTCAGAATTTCAAATCCTGCTGTTATTGCACCCACGCCTATAATTATCCCTGCAATACAAAATCCTCCACAGATTAGATATCCGGTGCTGTCTGTAAACATGACTGGGGTGTTATATACGAATTGTAGCAGTAGTGAATAACAAAGAACTGTAACACGAACTGCATTAATAAGTCATCTGGAGAACTTGTGATTATATCTGACAAATAAAGGAGAACATCGCATAAGTGTTATTCTCATATACAGTTATTGGAATATACTAGTCTCAGTTGTATATCATATTTCTACACTATAAGTTAGTCTTCTTTGAATTTTCTAAATATTTCTAAGCACTTTTGGTCCATTATTAGTTCTGTTTTTGATTCAACAATAGAGTTCATTATATCATTTAATAACTCTTGTGAATCTTTATAAAACAGTGTAATGTAAACAGTTGAGTTGTTATTTTTTCTCAAAATAAGTGTCTTAAAAATCGTTTTATATTTAATGCTTTTAAGGTCCGAAAAAAGCAGATCTTGATAACCCGTTTCTCCGAATCCTGAGTATATTCTTATGGACTCGTCTCCAACTTCTACATAAGACCTCGTTAAAAACCAAGTGTACACCATAAACAATAATGAAAATATTATTGCAATTACTAAATATATTACACTTGAATTTTCTCTAACTGCATAAGTAATCATGTATAAACCGAAGAATATCGTTATTGCGATTAAATCTATTAATACAATAATCCATTTGTTCATTCTATATCTTTTCATCTTATTACCTCTACTGTATCCCATGTTTATCATACATTTCATCCCTAAAGTGGTCTGCATAGATAATTGATCCAAAAATCATACCAGCTCCAACAATAACAAGGGGAACGCCTGCTATTGCTCCAATCCCAGTCGCCGACATTCCAACTCCTGTCGCTATAAAGGATGCACCATAGTAGCTACCTGCGAGAACAATAGCAAAGGACTCTATTTGTATTGAAGTCTTTGTGAAACGTTGTCCAATTGTGCTTGAATTTTGAGCAGTCCATGTGTTTGCGATATCAAGCATTAAAGGAACTCCCGCTACCCAGAAGCCGACTTCACTCAGCACTTTGTTTGTTTTAGGGAGTATCTTTGCCAGTGTCAGATCAAAGACGGCATAGCCTGTCTTCAAGTTCTTTCCTGTAATGGATATTAATGGACTTAAAATCATACCACCCATTGTACTTATTACAGAACTAGTCAGCTGATCAAATGAAGGTACAGTAAATGTAGGATTCGTAACAGGGTTCCACCAATCTGATACTCTTTCTTTGAAACGATCCCAACGTTCACCAAACATCCCACTATAATCGGTATACATCACTGGAGTCATGCTTACATGAGTATGCACTACATTTTGCCTATTAGTACGTAATATATCTCAACTAAGCGCTTTTTGTTAGATCCTTTTTTCTCTTTGATAACGATCTTATCAATGATTTGAATAATATCGTTTCGGCATAGTTTATCAATCTTTTTGTGTTTAGATATCATCATATAAAATGTTGATATGTCGTTTATTTGGAGATTAACTCTGTTGAGCTCATCTTCTATCGTTTTGATTCTATCTTTAATCTCCATTTTTTCATCATCATAAGATTTGTCAAGATCATAAAACTTGTTTTCTGAAATCTTGTCGTTGATGTACTTTTCAAACAATTTCTTCAAATGATTATTAATATCAACTAGTCGTTCAAGGTTTGATTTCAATTCAAAATCCAGACTTTGTTTATTTTTCAACAAAGAAGTTTTCTTAATAATCTTAGTTGAGAAACCTTTCTCTCCTGATTTAGCGAATGTGATGATATCGTTAATGCTTGTTTTGACGTAATCAATCAGATAATCATACGTTATATAGTGACTAGTACATCTTTCCTTGCCATGCCGTCTATAAGTGCTACAAGAGAAACTCCCATACACATTCCGATCATTTCGAATGGATAATGATAATGTCTTGCCACAACGGTTACATCTAACTTTACCCTTCAGAATATTTACATGAGGTGTTCTTGGTAACCGTTTGTTTATAGTCAAAATATCCTGTACCTTATTGAAAGTGGCTTCATCAATAATTGGTTCATGTTTATGCTTTGACACAATCCATTGTGATTTCGGATTACGCTTTAAATCCTTAGTCTTGAAAGATCTAGTTTGATGTTTATTACATATGATTGTACCTATATACACTTCATTCATCAAGATACTCATGACTGTGGGTGGAGCCCACTGATATGGATATTGTTTTGTGTGTGTTGACTCATATACACCTTGTGATCTATACAAGTCAGTTCTTGGTTTTAGTACTTTTGTATTTTCAAGTATTTTTGCGATTCCATGTATACTTGTTCCGTCGATATATAAATTATATATTTTTTTTACTACTTGTGCCTTCTTAGGATTAATAATTAGTTGATGTTTATTATTAGGATTCTTGTCATACCCATATGGTGGATATGCTCCAGTAAACTCACCATTCTGTGCTTTGGTTTTATATGCACTTCGGATCTTTTTACTGATATCTCTGGCATACCACTCATTCATGATATTCCGAAATGGTGCAAAGTCATTGTCACTCTTCAATGTGTCAACCTGGTCATTTATCGCAATAAAGCGAACACTGTATGATGGGAAGTAGTGCTCAATATAATATCCTGTCATCAAGTAATCGCGACCTAATCTCGACAAATCCTTTGTAATCACAATATTGATAACACCTTTTTCAATATCTGCTTTCAGTTCAAGAAACCCTGGTATCTCAAAATTGGTTCCACTGTATCCATCATCAATATAAAATCTTGTATTATAATGCTTGTTTTGATTTGCATATCGAGTAAGATATGCCTTTTGTGTTTCAATACTTGAACTATCTGTTATTAGTTCATCTTCTCTTGAGATTCTACAATAGAGCGCAGTGATATTCTGTTTGTTCATAACTTTCACCATTCAAACAGACTCAATATTAGCTACAAGTTTAATCTCAAAAGACCACCAAACAAGGCAGCTAGACTCAATATATCATTTCTTTAATTCAATGCTTCGAATAGTTATTTAATATCGAGTCTGTTTGCCTTTCGATTCTAAATCACATATTATTTTGCATGCTTTTTAATTATCTGAGTAACAGAGATAGTTTCCGTAACAAAATTATCTAACTCAGGATATGTTTCACCTAACTTCAACATTTTATCAAAAAAACCCACCCTAAAAATCGATGCAGCAACACCAATAAAGTTTCGATTTTCGCTAATTTGAACTCCATCTAGTAACAAATGAGAATAATGAAATATCTCTTCATAGCTATACATCAAATCGATTTCAATTTCACCATCTTTATTCAACTTTTTTGAGTATTCATTATCCAATATTTTGAATAATGGTGGAATTTTTATTTGCAAATACTTTTTAAGCTTTTTCTTTTCCGTTATTGTTATCATAATACTCTCCTTATAATCCAATATACCAATATGATAGAATTTTACCACCAGTTGTATAAATTCCCCCTGGAGCTCCCGCGATTTTCATCACACCTTCACGTAGCAGATATCCGGATGTACTATTACTAGCGAAGAATTGGTTTGCATGTTTTGTATAATTAACAATATTTCCAGCCAAGTGTTGTTGACTTTCATTGATTACATGCTTTTGATAATGTCTTACCATATCTTTATAAGGAGAATACCTTCCTGCACCATTCCAAGATTGTGCTGCTCTCGCAACTTTGAATGCATTTGAAGCTGCCCCTGTGACACCTCCAATAATTGCTCCCGTCATAAAACCATTTGCAAATCCGTCAGCAAATCCTTGCCAACTACCGGAAGATACTCAATTTATAGTACCAGATATCAGACCTCCTGAGACAGCGCCAATAACTGCACCTTTTAATGCTCCAGCTAATATATAACCTGCCACTCCTCCGGCTGCTCCACCTGTTGCCACTGTAGCTACTGCCAACGCTACAATAATAGCTACTCCTATTGTGATTTTAGTACTATTGCTCCAGTTGGATGGATTTAACCAATCTGGTGCATATCCGGTGCTGTCTGTAAGCATGACTGGAGTCATGCTTACATGTGTACGCACTACATTCTTCCGATTAGCAGATTTTATATCTCAACTAAGCGCTTTTTATGGGTTCCACTTTATCCATCGTAAATGTAGGATCTTGTATGATAACACTTGTTTTGATTTGCATATCGAGTAAGATATGCCTTTCGTGTTTCAATAATTAACCTATCTGTTACTATTTCATCTTCTCTTGAGATTCTACAATATAGCGCAGTTATTTTCTGTTTCTTCATGACTTCCACCATTCAAACAGACTCAGATTAGCTACAAGTATAATCTCAAAAGACCACCAATCAAGGCAGCTAGACTCAATATATGATCTCTTAATTTTATTAATTCATATTGTTATTCTATATCGAGTCTGTTTGCCTTTCGTAATTAATAAATTTTTATGACTAAATTAGGTGAGTCTAATCATCAAATTCACTAAATATTTTTCTCATATAACTAGGTAAAGGAACTTTACCTAGTTTACTAAGTTTAATTCGTGAAGCATTCGTTAAAACAGTTGCAATATTGTCATCCTTATTCTTAAATAAAGAGTTCACAGGGTACCAGTACTCTTTGTCCTTCGAAATAATAAAATAGGATTTCATATCCCTTTCCGTAATCACGCAAAAGTAATTTGTTGAATTATCATATATTGTAACAGTATCTCCAAAATGTTTCTTAAATGTATGTTCATATATTTTCTTCATTTTATTTCACCAATGCTGATAAATCTTCCAACCATCGGTACCCCCAATCTATCAATAAAGCTACTTCTGAATATAGTGTCGATGATGCTTCAATACTTCTATTTGGTTCTACAATAAAATTAGCACCTAATGTCACACAATCTTTAAGATACGTTGAATTGTACAACCATTGTTCAGCTGGAGTCAGACTATTATATAACTCATCAGATATTTGGTAATAACCATACCCTAACCCACTTCCTACTGATGCGTACCCAAAATGTCCAATAACAATTGTGTCTGTGATGACAAAAATGTTCCCTTTTACTATCGAGAACCCTAAGATTCCTGTCGCACTAGAGAAAGCTGATGCACCTGCATATCCTAGAGCTGCACCTACTGCTGCCCCACCAGCAACTCCAGCCAAAGTCCATCCTGCAAGTTCCCATCCTTCAGCATCATTGTTTTTTGCAATATTATACGCAGCTACACCACCAACAGCACCACCAATTATAGCCCCTGCTACAAGTCCAATTACAAGAATGGAAACAGCGAAGTATCCGGTGCTGTCTGTATACATGACTGGATTGTTGTGTGTATATGCAGTAGATATAAAAATGGCGACTCCACAACTTTTCCTAACATTATTATACCACATCCAAATTCGAATCTAAATACATTTCAAACTGCAATAGGTTTTCCTTATTACAACATGTTCTCTAGGTATAAATCTCAGTGAAAAAATGCATGAAAATTGAATCTTTATCGCAAACAAAAAACCGGAGAATATCACAGTAATAAGACATACTGTATTTATCTCCGGATACGGGTTGAAATGGTGGAGAGTACCCACCTCGAAGTTTATCCGTATCATATCACTGTTTTAGAATCGTATTTCGGACTTTAGGTAAGATGATATGAGGGTTTAAGAAAGGGTACAAGTTTATCTTTATTGAAAAATATATTGTTTTAAGTACTCAGTAAATGGACAACTAAATCAATTATTATGTCCTTTTCACATGGTTTTGATGAGGCAATCATAATCGTAATAGCTACAAGAGTTTCATCTGAAATCACTTTCTTGTTGTTTAAATAAAAATAGTTGTTTTTACTAAGAAAATATAAAAATACTGCTGCAGCAATTCTCTTGTTTCTATCTATAAAAGAGTGATTTTTTGTAATAAGGTATAATAGACTTGCTGCTTTTTCTTGTATGGATTCATAGAAATCTCTTTTCCATCAAATGTAGCATAAACACTACCTATACTTGATTTAAATGATTCATCTTTTTCAACTCCGAATAGTTTTGAATCATTTTTGAACTTCATTTGGTCTATAAACTTCCTTAATTCATCATAGTTTAGAACATAGGTTGATTTTTCTCCATGTAATTTAGATGTCCTTTGATGATCGTAGTCATCTAGCAAATTAAGTGCTCTCGCATATTCTTTTACAACCGATAATACTTGCTTGCCATCTATTTTATCGGTATCTCTATCAAGTAGAGGTATTAGATTGATCATCTTTTTTTGTGCCTCCAGAACTTTTTCATTATATGCTACACCTTCAAGTAAATAGTTTTTTAGAATTCCAGATGACCATTTTCTAAACTTAACACCTCTATTAGATTTAACTCGATATCCTATCGCAAGAATCATATCAAGATTATAGTAATTCACTTTACGAGTGACTGTTCTAGATCCTTCTTTTTGAACTATCTCATATTTTGAGACAGTTGAATCTCGATCTAATTCGTTTGTTTTGTAAATATCATTAATATGTCTGTTTATGGTTTTAAAGTCTCTTTCAAAGAGCGATGATATTTCGCTTCCGTTTAACCATACAAAGTTTTCTTCATTATCAATCGTAACTTCAAGTTCAAACGTACCATCAATGAATTTTCAGTATTTTTCATAATCATTTTTCTCCATATTTGGCTTTCATTTCTTGTATGAACGATTTGCCATCTGTCAACTCACCTGATTTTTCAAACTCTCGGATGGATTCATTAATTAGATCTATCGCATGTTGTCTAGCAAATGCTTTTTCATAGACTTCCATACTCATCATAACCATCGATCCATACCCATTCTTTGTTACAAAAATTGGTTCCACTGTATCCATCATCAATATAAAACCTTGTATTATAATACTTATTTTGAATCCCATATCTAGTTAGGTACGCCTTTTGTGTTTCAATACTTGAGCTATCTGTTACTAGTTCATCTTCTCTTGAGATTCTACAATATAGAGCAGTTATATTCTGTTTGTTCATGACTTTCAGCATTCAAACAGACTTAATATTAGCTAAAAGTATATTCCCAAAAGACCACCACTAAAGGCAGCTAGACTCAATATATCATTTCTTTAATTCTATGCTTCGAACAGTTATTTTTATATCGAGTCTGTTTGCCTTCTGATAGTATTATATGTGATTCCTCCTATTGGGAAGAATGACTGCATATCGCTAATAATTTGATTTGAATTTATCCGTGAAGGTTATATTATGTGTTATCAGTCTATCATGTATCTTTTTGTACATCGATTGGTAGTCATTGTATGCAGAGTTAAGCGTAATTTGGGACTTGCCACTATAAATAGTTATTATATTAAATGTTTTAATATAATTTACTTTTGTTATACTATTCCAATCAATCGCAATTTCAACAAATAGTGATTTTCGAATAATTTGAGATTTTGTGATCCTAATAGACTGATTGATTTCAGTGAATGAGAGTAAAAGCATCACGAACCAAACTAGTAGCAAAATATAGTGAAACTTACTAATCACTAAACCTTTCTCCATTATATAAGTGATTGGTAATACTATTAAAATCGGCAATATTGTAATAACAATATTAACATAAATAATGAACTTCAATTTATTGTATTTATACTTCATATTTTCTCTCCTAATTGGTCTCACAATAGTTGTAAAGTGCATCTGTCCCATAATATATAGCAGCACCTATTGCAACTACAGCTACTCCGGCAACTAAAACTGGTGTGGAAATAATTCCAGCAGCAACTACTGCGGCTGAAAGCATCGAAACTGCAAGTGTAACAGCTATAGCTCCGGCAATTTCAACGGAAATTAACGATAACCTTTCAGCATTTGTAAAACTATTGTCAGCAAACCACAAGTTACCTACAGTTCTAGCTGTTGCAAAGACCGTAATTGTTATACCGACACCTTTAAGAAACTTTGACATACCAATTCTGGGATTTCCTCTTATCGGAGTGATATTTCTTGCTATAGAATTCATAAAATTAGCACCAATACCTATACCTGTACCAAGTATTACACTCCCGGTCATCACAAGTAAACCAGTTTTATTTTGAAAGGTCTCCTCTCTATCAGGAACAGTAGTTAACCAATCCACTATACTATCTTTGATATTATTAAACCATTCAGGTGCATATCCGGTGCTATCTGTAAGCATGACTGGATTGTTGTAAGTATATGCATACATATTGTGACCAAGAGGATTACCTTGTTTTCCAAGTAAACCATCTGAACTTATAAATCTACCAATTTTTGGATTATAGTAACGAGATTGTAGATAGTACCAACCGGTCTCATTATCATATCTATATCCACGATATCGATAAGGGTTAAGATCAGCTAAGTCTCCTCCACTTTGGTAGATAATATTCCCCCAGGCATCATATTTATATACTACCACGATATTTCCATTGATATCAAGTAGTTCTGTCACATCTCCTTGCATGTTAGTAACGTAAAAATACTCATTACCATTGTAGTTCATGCTAAGTAGAGAACCATCAACGTCATAGGTAAAATGAAGAACTGTACCATCACTATGTTCTTCAACAAGAACCTTATCTCCATCTAAAGTATACTCAATATCCCAACTACCCCCGCAAGATCCATAACTCTTTTTGGTTCTAATACCTTGATCGTTATATTTGTATCCATATCCAAAGCAGTAGGAACCATAAGATGTCATCTGGCGTCCATCCCATTGAAATGTATCATTATAATAACTTCTAGAATCATCAATTGAAGTTAAGTTTCCATTAGTATCGTAAGAAAATGTCTCAGTATATATTAGAGAGAAATTTTCATAGTATTTGATTGAACGTACTTGATCATCCCATGTGCTGCTATAGGTGTATGTCATGAATGAAGATGGTTGGGGAAGAGTTGAAGATGATGGAGAAACATAATTATAGTTATAAATGCCTTTAATGTTCCCGTGATTATCATAACTATATGTAACAGTCTTTACATCATTTAAATTTATACGAATATCCTCTCTAATTAACTGATTAAAACCATCATAATGGTAATCATATTGATCAAGTATATTGTTTGATGAATCTTTTACTTGAATTCTTGTAATATTCTGATTGGCATCGTAAGTATAATGATATGTCTTGATTGCGCCATTGTAGTCATACTCTATGTATGAGATTCTACTAGTAGCATTACCCATCGAAGCATCAACGTTTCCATCATCATAATGAAATGTTTTGTTCAAATAAAGTGATGCGACTGACAACTCAATACTAGATAATCGTTGTAAAGAATCTGAGTCATAATTATAATCTTTTGTTACTGTATTACTACCCACCTGATACTCGGTATATAGATACTTACCAGTTAACTCATCATAATAATAATTAACGCCCCTAGAAACGGTACCTATTGAATATTCATATCCATTTATATTTCCTAACTTATCATATGTATACTCAATTGTATTACCATCTTTGTCTGTAATTTTTTCTAACTTACCGACTAAATCATACGAGTAGAAGTAAATATTAGAGTTATGAATATCTTTAAGGATAGATAGTCTACCACTTGCATCATAATCATACTCATATCTTATCACACCATTAAAACTAACCGTTTGTATTTGATTTTCATCAGTATATGTAAATTCCACATAATCATTATTCCCGTATGTCTGCTTTTTCAAATTATTAGTATGATATGTTTCAGAACTCACAGTATCTTCCCAATACTCATATGACATGATTTCCGTTGAGTTTATTGAGACACTCTCAAGTTGATCAAAATCATTATAGTTGAGAGTATAACTAAAGTTATCTCTAGTAATTGTAGTTAGTCTTCCTTGAATGTTATATTCATATGAACTAGATATTGTGCCCGATGAATCATGCTCACTTTGAGTTGTTGTTTTTAATCGGCCTTGTTCGTCATATATAAATTCTTGGGAGTTACCAACTGCATCTAAAATTTCAGAAATAAGTCCCACTGAGTAATCAACCGTAGTTGTGGTAACATTGCCAAACTCATCTTTATAAGTTTTGACGTATTGATTATC
>JAASSV010000168.1 GCA_021767685.1 Caryophanales bacterium
GATTGAATGATGGAATTAAGGACTTAGAGACTTTTGAACATAGTGAGGGTAATTCCCAAGCACACATTAAATCATCTGTAATTGGCGCCAGCGAAACAGTGTTAATCGAGGATAGTGATCTGGTCTTAGGAACTTGGCAAGGAATTTATTTTTGCGAGTTTGACGGACCAAGAAATCGTCAAGTTATGATTCAAGTTATTCGATAATACACTGAACATCAAATGAAAAAAACATTCATACTATTACGAGTATGAATGTTTTTATTTTTAATCAATTGTTACACGAATAACACAAGACTTGTTGCCATGACAATCATGCCAAGGATAACCCCAGTTATTGCTATATGATGCTTACCATATTTTTCGGCTGTTGGTAGTAGTTCATCAAGTGATATATAAACCATAATACCAGCAACTCCAGCAAAGACGATACCAAACAGGGCTTCTGATAATAGATTGCGTAACAAGAAATATCCTATTAGTGCTCCTATTGGTTCAGAAAGACCACTTAAAAAGGAATAGTAAAATGCTTTTTTCTTACTACCTGTTGCATAGAAAATAGGGACACTAACACTAATTCCTTCAGGTATATTGTGAATCGCGATAGCAACGGCAATTGATATCCCCAATGAGGGATCTTGCAATGCACTCATAAATGTTGCGAGGCCTTCTGGGAAGTTATGAATCGCAATCGCTAATGCACTAAAAAGCCCCATTCTGAGTAATGTTCGATTACGTCTATCAGGATCTAACATTTCGTTTGTATCGTGAAATTCATGCGGGTTCTCTGCGTTTGGAACGAGGCGGTCGATTAACGCAATCAATGCAACCCCAGCAAAAAATGATAATGTTGTTACAAAATATCCGCGAGAAGGGTTATCATAATAGACTTCTAAGGAATCACGTGCTTTAACAAATATTTCAATCATAGAAACATAGATCATCACACCGGCACTGAAACCAAGGGCCCCACTTAAAAAACTCGCATTTGTTTTTTTAGTATAAAACGCTAATGCACTCCCGATACCGGTGGATAAACCAGCAAAAACAGTGAGTCCAAAAGCAAATAGAACGGTTCCTGTATCCATATGTTTCACTCCTTGAGTTGTATATTTAATAGTAGTTATATCTAGTTTAACAAATGACACTCTATATTTCTACTAATTTATTAGTAAATAACTTGCATATTCATAAACATTAGGGTAAGATTAAAATATCATTAGGGTACAAATGAAAGAGGTGAGTAACTTGAATCAAGACAATATCAATACAGATGAACTACTGAAGTTGGATAATCAATTATGTTTTCGACTCTATTCTGTATCAAGAAAAATGACAAAAGCATATCAACCTTTTTTAAAGAAATACGATCTGACCTACCCTCAGTATATCATTATGTTAGTAGTGTTTGAGGAAAAGGTTATTGATTTTAAAGACTTAAGTGAAAGAGTAAATCTTAAAACAGGAACCTTGACTCCAATCTTAAAAAAGATAGAAGAACTCGGTTATATTAAGCGGATTAAGAATGAAGAGGACCAACGGAAGTTAGATATTGTTTTATCTGAAAAAGGTGAAATATTAAAAGAACATATTGTTGATGTCCCAAATGGTCTTGCCAATGAGTTGCGGGTATCACTAGACATTTATCAATCATTGACTAAACAACTTGATGAGTTAGATCAAAAGTTAGATGAGGTTATAGAGTCACATGAAAAATAGACTTATTGTCGGATTAATTGTTGGGTCTTTATTAGGAATTGTTTGTATTATTGGCGCAAACCTAAGGTATGGCAGTACATTAAGTAATACCTATTTATTCGCTTTTTGGTACAACCGATTAGTTATGGGATTTGTCATCGGGCTTTTGCCAATGACAAGAACCGTTGGATTTAGATTAGTTAGAGGTTTGATAGTTGGCCTTTTAATCTCGTTTATGTTTTATAGTTCGACTGCCTTTTTAGACATTACGGGATTTCTCGCAGGAGGCGCATATGGAGTTATCATATCCTTAGCTATAGATTATTGGGATAAACATGTAGAAGGAGAGAAAAAAGTATGAAAGAGATTTCTTTTAAGAAATTAAGAAAGTTTAATCTAATCATGGGAGGGTTGCATCTCTTCCAAGGAATATTGATGATTATTTTGGGATTAATCATCACTGACTTAGGTAATTTTAAGATGACCATCTACCAACACTATCTAGAGTATGTGGAAACAGGACCTGATAGTGGTTACTTAGGATTCGCTCGGAGTGAGATATTCACCTTACCATTCTTTGTACTTGTTGCATCGTTCTTATTAATCAGTGCGATCGCACATGCATTAGTATCAATTCCGGATAAGTTGAACACCATTTACAACAATGACCTAGAAAAAGGTATTAACCGATTTAGATGGTTTGAATATGCGTTAAGTTCATCTATTATGATTGTACTAATCGCCTATTTATTTGGTGTATGGGACATCGCTTCATTAATCGTAATTTTTGTTGCGAATGCATCAATGAACCTATTTGGTCTTGTCATGGAACAATTAAACAGTGGTAAAGAGAAAACCGATGTTGATTGGGGACCATTTATTTGGGGAAGCATTGCCGGGTTAGCTCCTTGGGTAGCAATCATTCTTTATTTAAGTGGACAATCACCTGAAGCAACCGCAGAAGTACCATGGTTTGTTTGGGCAATTGTTGGAACCTACTTTATCGCATTTAACAGTTTCCCTGTCAATATGATTTTACAGTATTGGCGTAAAGGAAAATGGACCAATTATCTTTATGGAGAGCGCGGATATATTGTGCTCAGTTTAGTCGCTAAAACCGTACTTGCCTGGCTAGTATTAGTCGGAGCACTACAACCAAATTAAGGAGAATACAACATGAGTTTATTTAATATTGAAGTAAAAGATCATCAAGGAAACATAACAACACTAGAGGAATATAAAGGACAAGTTATTTTGATTGTTAATACAGCAAGTAAGTGTGGCTATACGCCACAGTTTGCTGGATTAGAAGCACTCTATAAAGAGTATCAAAATGACGGATTTGTAGTGTTAGGCTTTCCGTGTAATCAATTCTTACATCAAGAACCAGGAGATATGGACGAAATCTTAGATTATTGTCAAA
>JAASSV010000169.1 GCA_021767685.1 Caryophanales bacterium
CATCTAGTAATAAATAAATGACGTGATCATAGTCTTCAGTCAAGTACGTATCGAGTGTTGCATGCGTGGGATGATGTGTTTTGGCATGATAGTATTTTAATAATGAGTTACTGACATTTAAGATTGAATTAGAATAGTCGGGATACGTTATTGGATTATTTGACATAGTGATATAACAACTCAATCGTTGACTTTATCGCATCGATATGTGTCCGTTCCATCCCGTGTGAGGCATGAACACCAGGGCCAAGTAGCGCACCTTTAATATCGTTTCCACCACGCATTGCCGCAGAGACATCACTACCATAATATGGATAGATATCAATCGCGTGATTAATTTTTTGCTCTTTAGCAATGGTAATCATGTTATTGGTTAAATCATAATCATACGGTCCACTAGAGTCTTTAGGACAGATTGAAACATCTTGTTCAGTACAGGTTAAATCATCTCCAATACATCCCATATCAACCGCAATTAATTCATCTAATTTTGGGATGTAAGACGCCCCATGTCCCACTTCCTCATAGGTACTAATAATAAACTTTAGTGTATGTTTTGGGGTAATGTTTTCTTTTTTCATTAAATCGATCAATCCAAAAATACTTGCGACATTAATCTTATCATCTAAGAAACGTGACTTGATAAACCCACTGTCTGTAATGGTCGTTTTTGGATCAATGAAAATAAAGTTTCCAACTTCAATACCAAGGTTTTCAACATCTTCTTTAGACGAGACAACTTCATCAACTCGGACATACATATGTTCTGGCGTGCGTGCTTTATCTTTGGCATCTTTATACACGTGAACTGCAGGAGAGGTTGATAAAAATGTTCCGCTATATGTTTTGTTATCCCGCGTTAAGATGGTACAATATTCTCCGTCTAATGTTGGCCATAATGGACCACCAATGGCAGTGAATTTGATTTTACCTTCGGATGAAATGCTTCTTACCATAGCACCTAACGTATCCACATGGACACTAAGACCTATGGTTTTATCCGATGTTCCAGGGTAAGTGATAATGAGATTCCCTTTTTTAGTTGTTTCATGGTCTAACTCATACTTATTGGCTTCCTCTATAATTCTTGGAATAATGTCTTTTGAGTAGCCACTTGGACTGTTAATTAATAATATCTCTTTTGCAAAATCTAAAATGTAATCTGTATTTAATGTCATTGTTTCACCTCTTTAAAAAAATTATAACATACTTACTCAAAGAGAAAAACAAAGAACGACTATTTTTGTCAAATAGGTACCATTTTAAGACAATAAGTGCTATAATATGAATGATAATTGATAGCACAAAGGATGTGACATAATGCAAATTGTATTCGGTGGTGCGTTTAATCCTGTAACAAATGCGCACATAGAAATTTACAACTTTCTAAAAGAAGAGTTTCCTGGGGCAACCTTTACCTTTTTACCGGTAAGTAGTGCCTATACAAAAAGTAGTTTAGCCAGCAATTATCATCGACTTAATATGCTTAGGTTAGCGGCTGATGGGCTTGATGATGTCTCTATTTCAACCTTAGAAATGAATGATACTGACTTTTTAGGAACGTACCAATCATTAATTCGTTTGAGTGATCTTCATGAAGAAGAGATTTACTTTGTCATGGGGGCCGATAATTTAACGTATCTCGATGAATGGAAGAATGCATCCGGTTTATTGAGTGAGTTTAAGTTTATTATTTTAGGACGAAATGGCATTGATATTCAAAAAGAAATTCAAGATAATCCGTTATTAAATAAATTCAAATCACATTTTATTATATATAAAGACTTTCATATTGAGATGAGTTCTACATTATTCCGTGAAACACTAGACAAAGCATTAGTACCAGAGTGTGTCTATGATTATATTATGGAAAATAACCTCTATCAGGGTGATGACGATGTTTTACAATAATTTTTTAAAGGTTGCGAGTGTTACGCCGAAATTAACTGTGGGTAATCCGCATAAAAACATTGAAGAAATACTTAACTTATTACAAAACATAAAGAGTAGTATTACAGTGTTTCCGGAGCTGAGCGTGACTGCTTACACTTGTAATGATCTCTTTTTTCAAGACGACTTATTACAACAAACAGAAGACGCGATTGCTTACTTTTTAGAACATAATCCTAGTGATGGGATTGTTGTCTTAGGGGCACCGTTAAAAATAGAAGATGTGTTATACAATACCGCCTTTGTTATTCAAAAAGATAAAATTTTAGGCATTGTGCCGAAGTTCTATTTGCCAAATACCAAGGAATTTTATGAAAAGCGCTGGTTTCAAAGTGGGTTTGAAATTTCCGAAGAACGATCAGAAGTCAGATACTTCGATCAAATGGTACCGTTTGGACACCTTGTGTTTAATGATACATTACATGATGTGACTTTCGGTGTTGAGATTTGTGAAGATATGTGGGCACCAATTAGTCCCGGAAACATTTTAGCGTTGAATGGCGCTAAAATGATTTTAAACTTGAGCGCATCGACTGAAGTACTAGGAAAACGACAAATTCGTAAGCGGACAATCTTAGAACATACTAGACGGAATGCAGGGGCATATATTTATAGTTCTGCAGGCGTCCATGAATCAACAAGTGAAACCGTCTTTAGTGGTCATAATATGATTGCTCAAAACGGTGAGTTAATTGTGGAAACAGAAAACTTTAATCAAGAAAGTGAAATTATCTATGGTGACGTTGATTTAGATAAGATAGCGTATGATAGACGAACAAACTCATCATTTAGAGATACGGTACATCGCTACCGTTTCCCATTTAAAGAAGTCCCATTTACCTGTGAACAAAGTGATGGATTTGACTTTGAAAAAAAGTTTGATGACACACCGTTTGTTCCTAAAAAACAGGTGTTAAAGAAATTTGAAAAAATTGCCGCATTACAAGAAAATGCGTTAATGAAACGGATCAAACATGTTAACAGCAAGACATTAATTGTTGGGGTTAGTGGGGGACTAGATTCAACCTTAGCCTTATTAATTGCCGTGCGTGCGTTTGATGCGATTGATAAACCACGAAAAGACATTATTGCTGTCACTATGCCAGGCTTACATACGTCAGATCGGACCAAACAACAAGCAGATGATTTGATGAAAGCC
>JAASSV010000010.1 GCA_021767685.1 Caryophanales bacterium
CTTCATTTAATAAGTTTTCTAAGTCGGCTCCGGTAAAGCCAGGAGTTCGACGAGCAATATCATCAAATGTGACTTTAGGATCGATTTTTTTATTTCTTGCATGAACTTCTAAGATGGCACGACGTCCTTTGATGTCAGGACGGCCAATCGTAATTTGACGGTCAAAACGACCAGGACGAAGCAATGCAGGGTCTAATACATCAGGACGGTTGGTTGCTGCAATGACAATGATTCCTGAGTTTGTTCCAAACCCATCCATTTCAACAAGTAACTGGTTTAGGGTTTGTTCTCTTTCATCATGTCCACCACCAAGACCAGCACCACGCTGACGTCCGACAGCATCGATTTCATCTATAAAGACAATACACGGTGCATTTTGTTTTGCGTTCTTAAACATATCACGTACACGTGACGCACCAACACCGACAAACATTTCAACAAAGTCTGAACCACTAATTGAGTAAAATGGAACGCTTGCTTCACCTGCAACAGCTCTTGCAAGTAATGTTTTACCAGTACCTGGAGGCCCAACTAACATAACACCTGTTGGAATCCGTGCACCTAAGTTAGTATATTTCTTTGGATTTTTGAGGAAATCAATCAGTTCTGCTAGTTCCTCTTTTTCTTCTTCAACACCCGCAACATTATCAAATGTTGTGGTTTTTTTACGGTTTAATTTTGCCCGGTTTTTACCGAAATCAAAGGCTTGTCGGTTCCCACCATTATTGCGCATAAAGACAGCGACAATAACAATTAAAATTAAGAGGGGTCCGAGGATCGCCAATATATTCCAAAAACCATAACTTGAGCCTGGTGTATGTGTATATTCAACACCCTGAGCTTCTGCGTCAGTGATAACATCATTGAGAACAGCAGTAGTTGGTATTTCGATAACGAAACTAGAACCATTCTTTAACTGTCCTTCAATTAAGAATGCCCCGATATTCATATCACCAGAGATTGGTGTTGATTCCATAGAGGCAACCTCACCAGCTTCAATCTTTTGTGTAAATGTAGCATAATCATATTCGATTGGTTGATCTTCATTGTAAGTAAATACATATACTGCCCCAAAAATAAATAATAGTATGATTGATATTACAATTAAATTACCCAGCCTGCTACTTGGGGGCTTCATTTGTTTGTTTGCCATAATCTTTCGCTCCTTACTTCATATAGACTTCTTTTTTTAAGACGCCAACATAGGGTAGATTACGATATTTCTCATCATAATCTAACCCATACCCCACAACAAATTCCTTCGGTATGGTTTTTCCAATATATTCGGGATCTAAATTAACTACACGTCCTTCAGGTTTATCAAGAAGGGTTACAACGCTAACACTTTTTGCGCCACGATATTTTAAAAGATCCATAATAACTTTAATTGTTCTTCCTGTATCAACAATATCTTCAGCAATGATGATATGTCGATCTTGCACAGCAACATCTAAATCTTTAGAGATTTTAATATCGCCACTTGATTCAATGCCTCCGTGATAACTTGAAACATCCATGAATTCAATTTCTAGATGCATATCCATATTATTGATTAATTTACCCATAAATGGAACACAGCCTTTAAGCAGTCCAACAACAATTGGGAATTTATCTTTATATTCTTCTGTAAGTTGTTTTCCAAGACGCTTTGCAATTTCATCTATTTCTTGCTCAGATACTAATACTTTTTCGATATCTTTTTCTAACATTTCGTCACCTCATAAATATATAATATACGTTGTTTTGATTGATCTTGATCAGCTTTCTTGATACCTGGAATCCATAAGACATGTGTCTCGTTTGTGAGTAAAATTATGTGATCTCTCAGGTGTTTGGGTACTTTCTGATCAATAAAAATATCTTTAATTTTTTTAGTTCCCACATTAAGACTCATTTTATCACCATTTTGACGGGTTCTCAAGTAAAGTGGAAACACTAATTCATTATACCATAATTGAAAATAATTTCTATGATTTTGGTCTAATTTATTATGGGTAACAAAAAAGGCCTTAGTATCATCTATTTTATAACATCCTTCTTGTGTAATCGTTAGTGTCTTGACTGTGTTTTTCGTGATATTTTCAAGAGTTATATAATTGTATGTTTTGATAAATCGATACTGATCACTTAAATGGTACTCTTGATTGGGTACATCCGACATTGCGATATCAAGCATTGCCTGATATTGGGTATAAGAGACCTCTACCTGATTATCTGTAAAATCATTAATAAGGTGTTGTAAGACGGTAATTTTTACAATATCTTTTAATTGTTTAAATGCAGAAAGATTTAATTTGTCATTATGATAATGTGTGTCTAAAAAAGTGTTTGCTAATGGAGTTATAACATCATTCGCCATATGGATATAATTAGCTAATTGCGTAATCTTATCTCTATATTGTGGGTTTTCTTCTTCAAGTAAGGGTGAAATTTGATGGCGAATACGATTCCGTGTATATACAGACGACTCGTTGGATGCATCGGTATAATAAGGAACATCATGTGCTTGTGCATAGGTTATAATATCACTTTTAGGAATGGAAAGAAGGGGTCTAATAAAACGATAGCCATCTTCTTTATAACTAGGTTTCATTCCTTCATATCCTTGAAATGAACTGCCTCTAATGAGCCGCATCATGATGGTTTCGACTTGATCATCTTGATGATGGGCAAGGACAATATCACGGGTATTATATTTTTTAGCTACCGCTTTAAAAAACTGATAGCGTTTCTCTCTCGCTTGTTCTTGAAAATTACTATTTTCTAACGTTAAATTAATTGTTTCAAAAGGAAACCCACATTGTTTACTGTAAGATTGGATGAATGCTTGTTCTGTAAGAGATTGTTTTCGTTTTTGATGATTGACATGGGCGATGACACAGTTGAATTTTAGTGAATGTAGCGCATGCAAAAGAACCATTGAGTCAATGCCGGTACTGACGGCTAAAACAATGGGGTTATCTTTAGATAAAATCTGTAAGTTTTGAATGTGATCTACAATCTTTTTCATAATGTCACCTACACCTATTATACCATACATTCTAGCCTTTATCCTGTCAATACGTGAATGGTGTAAATTTTCTGTTATTTACTTATTAACCCATCACTTTTTAAAGCCTTTATGGTATAATTATATAAAATACGTTACGATAACTTAATAGATAGGAGCAATAAGATGTTTAAATTACCGCATTTAACGAAGAAAGAACGTGCATGGGTATTATATGATATTGCCAATAGTGCATTTATATTAACAGTTATCACAATCTTTTTACCACTATTATACGAACTGGTTTACATGGGACCTCATGTGGCAGATGGTATCGTCAAATATATTGAAATTGATGGTAAGAATGTTGTGACACAAGAATATAAAGATTTATGGATCCCAGGATCTTCAATATTTAAGTATTTAACAAGTGCCTTAGCATTAACGGTTGCATTGTTAAGTCCGGTAATGGGAGCATGGTCTAACTATCGTGGTAATAAAAAGAAATTCTTTATTATTTTCCTGACAATGGGCTTAATCGGTGGTGTTGGACTAAGTGTTCCTGGCTATGATTGGGTAACCTTACTCGTCATTTTTGCGATTACATCAATGGGGTACAATTTAACGAATGTTATTTATGATGCCTTTTTAGTTGATGTCACAACAGAAGACCGGATGGATATCGTCAGTTCAACAGGATATGCTTGGGGATACATTGGGAGTTTAATCCCATTCTTTATCGGACTTATTCCATACGCGCTTTATTTATTCGGTATCATTACACCAGAAAGTATGGGTGTAAGTGAATACTTAATGCGGCGTTTAACCATTAGTTTTGCCTTTATCGTATCAATTATATGGTGGTTTATTTACTCAATTCCAATTATCAAAGATGTCGAACAAACCTATAATATTGAACGCGTTAAAAATTCCTTATTACTCAGTTTTAAACGATTGTGGGGAACCTTTAAAGAGATTCGTGCGTATCGTTATATATTTATGTTCTTAATTGCCTATTTATTATATATTGATGTGGTTAATAGTGTTATTCGTCTTGCAACAAACATCGGTGGAGACTTAGGTGTTAGTGATATGGTTATGCTTGGTGTCATTGTAATGGTTCAAGTTATTGCCTTTCCAAGTGCTATACTTTACGGACGATTAACGAAAAGATTTGGTGGAAAAACAATGATCTACTACGGTATTTTAACTTACGCGATTGGTGTTATTTTAGTCTTCCGTATTACAGAAGATACAACATACTTTATGTGGTTTGTTGGTGCATTAATCGGAACTGCCCAAGGGGGAATTCAGTCGATTAGCCGGAGTTACTTCGCGAAGATGGTACCTAAAGAAAAAGCCAATGATTTCTTTGGATTCTATAGTGTATTTGGACGTTTTGGAGGGATTTTCTCGCCATTCCTAATTGCTTTCTTCCAAGTGCGTTTAGGGACTAACTTAGCAGTATTGTTATTATTGATTCCACTTGCTGTAGCCTCAATTATTTTATTCTTTGTTAAAGCAGAAACACCAGTGGTAGTGCATGAGTAGCCCTTTAATTCTTGCAAGTCAATCACCACGCCGAAAACAATTACTAGAATTATTAGATATCAGTTTTGACATTGTCCCAAGTACCATTGAAGAAGTGATTGATACCAGTAAAAACGATGAAGATATTGCGATGGATTTAGCATTACAAAAAGCCTTAGATGTTGCAAAAGATTATCCTGATCATCAGGTCTTAGGATGTGACACTATTGTAGTTAAAGATCATCATATATTAGGTAAACCTAAAGATGATAATGATGCTAGAAAGATGCTTAGACTGTTATCTGGTACAGTTCATCAAGTCATTACAGGATGTGCGATGGTTAAGGGAGAAGAAGTTATCACATTCTACGAAAGTACGGATGTATACTTTAAGGATTTAACAGATGATGAGATTGAAACCTATATTAAAACAGAAGAGCCATTTGATAAAGCAGGCGCCTATGGTATCCAAGGATATGGAGCTAGATATATTGAAAAAATAGATGGTGATTACTATACAGTAATGGGCTTACCAGTTCATCAACTATATATGAAGTTAGAAAAAAATGGAGAGTGCTAATCTCCATTTTTTAATGCAATATGATGCAGTTTGGTGTACAATAAATGTAAGATACCAGCAGACTATTTATATCCTAATATGGTCATGCTAAAATACACATGTCAGGAGGAAATTTTTATGTTTAAATTAAAAGTCGACAAATCTAAGCATAAAATGATCACTGAACGTTTAAATCTCACGGAAACAGAGAATTACACCTATGTTCTAACAACGGATAAAGATCAAGTAGAGTCAGACAAAGTGAACATCGTATTTAACGAGGCAGAGATAACACGTGTGTCATCATTATTGGATTGGATTGTCAAAGGGGAAGCGATTTATATCGTAGGAAGCAACCAATATGGTGATAAACGGACACAGTCTCGGAATATCTATTATTTCATCACTGCGGGTGATGATGTTTATGGGGTTATGGGAACGATACGTATGCGAGTCACTTATAAACTCTATGAACTTGAAGAATTATTACAAGATAAAGACTTTATCCGTGTTAGTAAACATGCGATTGTGAATATCGCTAAAATTGATTATATCAAGCCAGCTCTTAATTCAAAATTGAATTTAATCATGGCAAATGGTGATACTGTAGAAGTTAACCGTGGGTATTTGAAGTCATTTAAAGAAGCATTAGATTATTAGGAGGTATCTTATGAGTACGCTATTTAATCAACCAGGATTACTCTTTTTAAGTCTTGTATTTTTGGGGATTAGTATTTATTTTATTAAACGTTTCATTGATGAACTTCAGTGGAACAAACGGTTGAACAACAAGAAAAAAGCCATGCGTATACGTCTGCCAAGAGGGCAGCAAAGGAACCGTTTATCATTATTATTAACAGGCGCTATCTCGCCGATTGTATTGGTTATAGTAGCCGTTGTTGCGAGTGTAAACTTAAGTGGGAACACGTTTGAAGTCGTTGCCTTTAACAGTGGTGATGATATCCTCGACTTGTATCAAACTTTTGAAGAAAATTATCGATCAAGCAACAACTGGTTCATGATGGATGGGGCTGGCGAACCAGCAATGGATTTTGCTGAAGAAAATCTTGATGTCACTAGCGGTGATCAAGGTAGTGATGATTACTCGGGAACTAACAACCAAGTTGTTGGTGTCGATGAGATGGACAATGTTGTTACCGATGGTAAATACCTTTATATAGCTGGTAATGGAGAAGTTAAAATTGCCTTAGCCTATACACAACAAAACACTTATCAGGTTTTAAGTTTAGAAAAAGAACTTGACTATAATGTATCCGATGAAGTCTGTCCACAATCTTTCAATACGAAAGGATTGTATGTTGATGATGACTATCTTGTTGTAATCGGATCATATTATCAAAACTATTGTTATGAAGACAAAGAAGAAGATGATGTTGTCATTGATTGGTGGTGGGGATATCGTGAACAAGATGTTACGGTATTTGTTTACGATAAACAGGATGATTTTAGCCTTGAAACAACCTATGAAGTTGCGGGGAATTTCTTAGGAACACGCAAAATAGAAGATGATTTATACATCGTTACATCAACACATTTACCACTATATCAAGAAGATGTTAATATTGATGATTATTTACCACATTATATAGTTAACAGTATGTCTGTTAAAGCAAAATATAAAGATATTGTCTATGTTGATGGTGTTGCACCTAATAGTTTTACAACCTTCTATGCCCTTGATTTAGATGGTAAACAAGTGGATATGGAAGTCGTCTTAGGGGATAGTGGGTATAACTTATATGTCTCACCAAATAATATGTACCTAGCCGGGACATTATGGCCGCAAAGAACGCTAACCGATGATTTATTTCAACCAGAAGGCGACGAACGTCAAACAGCCATATTTAAAATTGGTATTGATGGACCGAATATTGAGTTTGATCAATATGGAAAAGTTCCTGGAACTACCTTGAACCAATTCAGTATGGATGAGTATAATGGAACACTCCGAATTGCCACTACAAGTGGTAGATGGGGAGAAGACATTAATAACCGAGTGTTTATGCTAGCGCCTGATTTAACGATCATTAGTAAGATTGAAGGGCTTGGAAAACCTGGTGAAGTTATACGTTCTGCACGTTTTGTAGGAGATTATGCTTACTTAGTTACTTTTGAAATAACCGATCCATTCTACGTGTTAGACTTAGCGGATCCGACAGACCCAACTGTACTTGGTGAGTTAGAAATAACAGGATTCAGTAGTTATCTACAGCCACTAGGAAATGATTATATGCTTGGTATTGGCTTTGGTGACTCAGAGGGCGGTACACAAGGAATTAAAATAAGTGTCTATGATATTCGTGATAAAACAAATCCAATTGTTTTTGATGAAATCATTTATGATTACTCTGACTTTGGATGGTCTTATACTTCAGCAACTTACAACCATAAAGACTTGTTAGTAAGTTTAGATAAAGGGATTATCGCATTACCATTTAGTAGCTATGATTATTCAAATGATACTTATCAATATAATAGTGGTATTCTTGTCTTTGGTTTCGATGAAACTGATGGATTAGACGTTAAAGGATACGTTCAACATGATGCCAATACAGAAGAAGAGGTTTATGTGTATAAATCTAAGTTTATTCACGATAGTGCGAGTGATACAACGTTCTTCTATACGATTTCAAACCGGTATATTAAAGTATCCACAATCAATAATCCAACAAACATTTTACAATCACTGATGCTTAACTAATATAATATAAAAGACGATGATTTCATCGTCTTTTTTTGAGTCTTATTTGGTTGCGACTTGGTAGACAGCCTTACTGACTTCTGTTACAACGCGTTTGTCAAATGGAGATGGAATAATATAATCATCCTTGAGTTCTTTATCCTCAATAATATAGGCAATTGCCTTTGCTGCTGCAATTTTCATCTCATCAGTGATATTCTTAGCACGAGCCTTTAAAACACCTTTAAATAAGCCAGGAAAAGCTAATACGTTATTGATTTGATTAGGGTAATCGCTTCGACCTGTTCCAATGATTTTAGCCCCAGCATCTTTAGCGTCTTTATACGGTATCTCAGGATCCGGATTAGCCATGGCGAAGATGAATGGATTCTTGCTCATAGATTCTATCATTGCTTTTGATACAATATCTTTGGCGCTAACGCCAATAAAGACATCCTTATCCTTTATTAAGGTTTCAAGGGATGATGAGTCGCTTGGGGTTAAAACGCCTTCGTCCAGTAACTCTTGAACGGAGAAATCATAGTCTTCATAATGCTTGTAAGAACATACACCCTCTAATGAGTACCCATATATGTTAGAGACACCAACCTTGTGTAGTAGTCTTGCGATATTACCACCAGCAGCCCCAAGACCACTAATAACAACATGTAATTTAGATAGATCTTTATCTGTTAAGCGGCAAGCATTAATTAGGGCAGCTAAGGTCACGATTGACGTACCGTGTTGATCATCATGAAAGACAGGAATATCAAGTGTCTTCTTTAACGTTCGTTCGATTGTTATACAGTTTGGTGCACTGATATCTTCTAAATTGATGCCCCCAAATGATGGAGCTAAGTTGGTAATAATGTTTATGATTTCATCGGGGTCTTGTGTATCTAATACAAGGGGAAAGGCATCAACATCAGCAAATGTTTTAAACAATACTGCTTTTCCTTCCATGACAGGCAAGGCGGCTTTAGGGCCAACGTTACCTAATCCAAGAACGGCAGATCCATCACTAATGACTGCGACCATATTTCCTTTAGATGTGTATTTATAAACGTCATCTTTATTCTCTTTAATTGCTCGTGCAGGTTCAGCAACATAAGGAGAATAAACGAGGGATAGTTCCTCTTGGGTAGTTACTTTGACAGTAGAGTTTACCTCTACCTTACCCGGATGTTGTTCGTGTAATGATAAACTTTTTTGCTTTTGATTAGCCATTGGCATCCCCTTTAAAAATATTCTTTCCATGAACATCATATGCAACAAAGCAAGGAAAGTCTTCAACAGTAAGTTCTCTTATTGCTTCAGGTCCTAAATCTTCGTACATAATGACTTTACTTTTCTTTATACGGCTTGATAAGAGAGCACCAGCACCTCCGGTTGCGATTAAATAACATGCGTTATGTTCAATCATTGCTTCACGGAACGCTTCTGAACGATCGCCTTTACCAATCATTAGTTTGACACCACGAGCCATTAGCTCTGGGGCCATGGTATCCATCCGGTAACTTGACGTTGGACCACTTGCGCCAACAGCTTGGTTGGGCTTGTTTGGTGTAGGACCGACATAAAAGATGACGGATCCCTTTAAATCAAATTTTGGATTCTTTTCTTTTAATAAGCGAATGTGTGCTTGGTCTCTTGCAGTATAAATGGTTCCTGTAATAGAAACTTTATCTCCAACGTGTAATTGCTTAATCTCTTCATCTGTAATCGGTGGGGTTAACTTAATCATATAATCACCTCTTTATGGCGTGAGGAATGACATTGGATATTGATGGCCACGGGTAGTGAGGCGATATGCATCGCATGGGCGTTTACTTTAACAGCTAAACATGTTGTCTCTCCACCAACACCCATTGGGCCAACGCCTAGGGCATTAATTTCTTTTAATAAATCTTGTTCTAGTTGTTTTAAGGTAGGGTCTGGATTACTATCATCAAGTTCACGTAATAATGCTTCTTTGGCTAATAGCGCACTTTTTTCAAAGTTACCACCAAGACCAAGACCAACGATGATTGGAGGACACGGTTTTCCACCAGCATTAAAAACAGTATCTAATACCAGTTGTTTCACACCTTCAATACCATCAGCAGGTGTTAACATCTTAACCACACTCATGTTTTCACTTCCGCCACCCTTAGCAGCAATTTTCAGTTTTATTTTATCGTCACTAACCAGTTTGGTGTGGATAATTGCAGGGGTATTATCGCCTGTATTTTGACGATTAAAGGGATGGTTTACCATACTTTTACGTAAGTAGCCTTTTTCATACCCGTCTTTTACCCCTTGATTAATCGCATCAGTTAAGTTACCATTGATGTGAACATCTTGGCCAATCTCTAAAAACACAACTACAACACCCGTATCTTGACAAAGTGGTGCTTGATTCGTGTCTGCAATCTTCGCATTTTCCAAGATATCATCCAAAATGGAAGAGGCAACTTCACTGTGTTCTTTATCTTTTGCTTGTTGAATTAATTGAAATAATGATTGATCTAAATGATAATTGATTTCAATAACCGTTTCTCGTATAACATCGGTTATTTGTGATGCATCTATCTCACGCATGAGATCACTCCTTTGTATGACACTCACAGTATACCACACCTAAGGTTTTTTGTAATTAAAGAATAGGGAATAAAAATAAAAAACAAAATGACTTGATTATCTCAGATTTGTTTGATATAATTACTATCGCGAATAAACTTACTATGGGTAACACCATGGCGGAAGGAGTCGAAATCATATGAAAAAAGGAATACATCCAGAGTATAAGACAGTGACGGTCACATGTACAACTTGTGGAAATACGTTTGAAACAGGTAGTGTGCTTGATGAAATACGCGTTGATACATGTTCTAATTGCCACCCATTCTATACTGGTAAGCAGAAATTTGGAAAAGCTGCTGGACGTGTCGAACGCTTTAATAGACGTTATAAACGAAAAGAAAAATCAGAATAAAAGAGTCGCTTCTGCGACTTTTTTTATTACCCTTTACACTCGTTAAAATAATTTTAATGTTTTATTGATTTTATCGATTGGATATGATATATTAGAACTATCAAACTATCGGAGGAAGACATTATATGGGAGAATTTGTACTCAAAAATCGAGATTATCTATTATTATTTATCGGGAGTGTTGTATCTAATTTAGGGACACATATGTATAACTTTGCGATGAGTCTTTATGTGTTAAGCCTTACAGGAAGACCATTTATTCAAGGACTATATCTTGCAACTGGAGGCGTTGTATTTTTTATTGTTTCAATTTTTTCAGGAGCGCTTGTGGATCACATGGATAAAACAAAGATTGTTTACCTAACAGACTTTATTGGGGGTATTACAGTCCTTATAGCAACATATATTGTGTATCTAGATATATCTTATACTGTAACTTTGATTACTTTGTTTTCAACTAGTGTTGTCTTAGGAATCAACAGTGCTATGTTCAATCCAGCCGCTTCATCATTACCAGCACATATTTTGGAAGAAAATCAAATGCAACAGAACAGTTCCCTACGGATGGGTATGTTTGCGCTTTATGGCATATTAGGCGTTGTATTTGGCGGATTAATGTATGATTTTCTAGCGATTGAGATTTTAATGCTTGTCAACGGTATTAGTTTTATCTTATCAGGTATTAGCGAGTTCTTTATTAAAACGAAAACGATCGCTGAACGGATAAAACTATCGTTTAAGGATACCTTGGTTAAAGTTAAAGAGGGGGTTTCCTATCTTGTACAACTTAAACCGATCTTCTATATGGTTTCATTTGCCAGTATTTTGAACTTTTTTACAGTACCTGTTATATCTAATGGTGGTCCTTATTTGTTTGAAATACTGCTTGAAAAACCAGCTACTTACTTATCTGTAATTAATGGGGTTTTCCCGGTAGGGATTATTATTACTAGTCTATATCTTGGTTCAAGACCTCAATCTGAAAAAGTTAGTAAGTTGTTATTCTTTGGATTTAGAGGCATGGCTATCCTATTCGCAGTGTTCACGGTTAATGTGTATTTAATTGTAAATGGTATTATTCCATTTGGAACGTTTATGATTGTTACTGCTGCAACGATGTTAATAATGGGAATAACAAATGGTTTCGTGAATGTCCCGTTTAATACTGCTATAATGACAACGGTTGATAAAGAAATGATGGGTCGAACGTTTAGTGTTATTGCAATAATTTCTAATGGGTTAACACCAATTGCACTTGCATTAGGGGGATTTGTAATTGAGACCTTTGGATTAATGATTTTATTCTATATGGCTGTCGGTGCAATATTCCTTTCAACCTTAATTATTACACATAATAAATACGTTAAGCAATTATAACTAACTTATACAACGGAGGCATTTTAAATGATAGATGCAATAAAAGAAAGAGTGTCAGTTCGTAGTTTTCAAAAACGCGGTTTAACAGAAAAAGATTATCAAGTTATTAAAGATGTACTCAAACGTGGAGAATCACAGGTCGGTCCTTTTAATCATCAAGGGACCTTCTTTATTAAGAAAAACAATACCAATAAGACGGGTAAAATCGGAACCTATGGATTTATTAAGAATCCACCAGCATTTATTGGAGGTGTGATTGAAAATACACAAAAAGGTATGATTGATTTTGGATATGTATTTGAGCACATTATTCTCGAGTTGACAAAACATAATTTAGGAACCGTTTGGTTAGGTGGAACCTTTCATCGTGAAGATTTTGATGTATCGACAGAGAAAAATCAGATTATCCCAGCAGTATCTCCCGTTGGGTATCCC
>JAASSV010000170.1 GCA_021767685.1 Caryophanales bacterium
CAAAGAAGCTGTCTTAACACGGATTGGAAACTTTTTAAGTGACAAAGCTACTGGTGAGATGACGAATCTTAAAAAACTAAACAAAGCACATTTTAAGCGTCATTATAACCGACCGCTTTATATCTATTTATTAGATAATAAGACTTACCGAAAAGATATTTTAACAGATAATAAAAGATTACAAACCTTAGATGATTATGATCAGTTAGTGAAACTGACGGTATTCTTACGTGAGTATTTAATTATAAGTACTGACTTTAGTCAATACTTATCTGATTTATATATTGAGTTTGATAAGGCATTTGATAATCCTCGGTATAAACCAGTAAATCTTGCCTTAATTGGCCAAGTATTAAAACATAAGTTTGCGCATATCTCACTGAATAACTTAGATAAGAACTATATTTATTCCTATCTGAAAGATACGTTTACTCATGCGATTGGCTTTACAACAAACTATACTGATGCGTTTCAAAAAATCAGTGACATAAAAACACATTATTTACATGGAAACTTTTGGGAATGCTATAATAGTAGTGATCATGAAATAGGGACATGCAACTACGATAACTCTATATTTAAAATTAACTCGTTTCCGTATTTAATCTTACAAAGTTCTGCAAAATCGTTTAATATTCCAGCGATTAGACAACGCTTTGATTTATTTGAACGTACAGTAACGAGCGCGAAATATTTAATCATTATCGGATACGCGTTTTCAAAGGATGATAATCATATTAATCAAATCATTGAAAGTGCCTTGAAAAAAGGCACAGAAGTCATCTATTTTAACTATGAAAACAGTAATCATATTCCAAACAGGTTGAATAAAGAACAGTTTCATAATATCCCTTATCAGTATCAAGGGATTAAGGATGGAGAGTCATTAATCAGTTATATCAATAACTATATAGATTAATATTTAGGAAGGGATGAAATTTATGGAAACAGCTAAAGAAAAATTATCAGAATTAAAAAAGTTAGAAGAGTTACGTGAGTTTAGAAACAAGGTAGCCTTTGCGTGTGAACTTGATTTAGTGTCGTTAGAACAAGTCGATACGGTGAGATCAACTTCATTCGCAAATAAGATTGACATGATTATCTACATGAGGCCTGAATCGTTGACTAATCAACGATATAGTCTCTATCTAAAAGAAGACACAGATGAGTATGTCTTTGCGCGAGCTATCCCTAATTATCATGAACCAGCAGTAGACCCTACTTATACGTATGAAGTCATTGTCTTACCAGATGATTTTGATGAGTATTATGATGAGTTAGAAGAACATTATGACCGTGGGGCGCCTGTTTTAAGAGAAAGAAGCGATGATCGACTAAGTAAAGCATTATTTGTTGTGGGAGTTTTGTATCTAATTATTGGTGCTATTGGATTTATGCTCGCAATAGAGTATGCACCAGAAGCAGCCATTATTTATGTGATTAGTATGGTTGGTGTTGCACTCATCTTTCTTGCATTAAAACGAATTATTGACTTATTAACTGACATAAAATACAAATAATAGAAAGACTGTGATCACATGTTTAAAAAGTTAGAAAACATGAGTCCATTATTATTAACAATATCGCTGGTATGCTTCAGCTTACCAGCGTTGTTTTTCATAGGGTTTATTGGCTATAATTTACTATCGGGTACATTACAAGGCATCAGCCCATGGTATTTATATCCAATCTATTTTTTAATGATTGTTATCTTTAGCATCTTTTTATACGCCTTAGTTCCAAGTTATCATTTGGTTACGAGAATAAAAAACAATCAGTTTATCACAGAAGAGTCACTTAGTCTTTTGCATAAGATTATGATGAGTGCGTTTGTGATAACCATACTATTCATTATTGAATGGCCTTTTTGGTATCTTGTTGCGGAAAATGATGATGCCCCTGGCTTAATCTTACTTATTCTTTATGTGACTAGCCTAAGTTTTACTGTGAGTGTCTTTGCACTTGCGTTAAAACGTGTTATTCGTAATCAACTAAACTAATTTACTGTGAGGTGTCTTTATGACCATTGAAGTTGTTGAATTTATTCAAGAGTTTAGAACCCCATTTTTTGATCTCTTTTTCAATTTTGTGTCGTTTCTTGGTGAAGAAACGATGTATATGCTTGTCTTAGCCATTGTTTATTTTGGGATTGATAAAACCAAAGGAGAGTTCTTAGCCTTTATGCTCTTTTTTGCTGGGTTTTTAAATGGGTTATTAAAAGGATCTATAGGCGCAAAGCGTCCATTTGAAAAATATCCTAATCGGGTCACTAATTTACGTCCTCAAACCACAGGCGGTAGTAGTTTTCCTAGTGGACATACGCAACACTTTACGACCTTTTTAATGGGTGGCGCGTTATTACTAAAACAAAAGAAATATATCTATATTGCAGTTGGTATGGGTCTATTAATGGGACTGAGTCGCATGTATTTAGGTGTCCATTTCTTAGAAGATGTCTTAACCTCAGTGGTATTAGGCGTTATTACGGCTTATATTGGATTCTATCTCTTTTTTACTTATTATAGATACAGACTTCATATGTATGCCATAGGCTCTATTGTTGCTTTGTTGTTGCTGCTTGTGATTGATTCACATTATTATGTCAGTGGGATTAGTTTATTTATTGGATTCACACTAGCCATGATATTTGAACACAAATTAGTCAATGTCCGGTTTGATCCTAAGATAAGTCACCGTATTACCCGAGTTGTCGTGGGTCTTATTGTATTAGGCGCAACCCAAGCACTTTTTAGTGCAATCACTGACAATGTCTATGTTGAAGCATTATTCACCGTATTCTTAGTCTTTATTGGTTTTGGCTTTTATCCAATGATGATCAAACTAATTCAAGACAGGTTACAAGCTCGGATTTCACGGAAAAAGTATTAAACAATTACGATTTAAAGGGAGAATGTTATGGAAAGAACAACGGTCTTAGACGCGACTCGAAAAGTAAAACGTGATATAGGGAAAGTATTTGGAGATAATTTTTTAAAGATTATTACTGAAATCATTTTAAACGCAGATGATAGTTATAATCGTTTAGAGGAAGATACAAGAAGAGGCAAAGCTCACC
>JAASSV010000171.1 GCA_021767685.1 Caryophanales bacterium
CGATTGGCCGTCCTGACATCAAAGGACGTCGTGCCATCTTAGAAGTTCATGCAAGAAATAAAAAAATTGATCCTAAAGTTACATTTGATGATATCGCTCGTCGAACTCCTGGTTTTACCGGAGCCGACTTAGAAAACTTATTAAATGAAGCTGCGTTACTTGCAGCACGTGAAAATAAACCACATATTAAGATTTATCACATTGATGAAGCAGTTGATCGTGTCATGATGGGACCTGCGAAAAAATCGCGAGTATTCACCAAACATGAGCGTGAATTCATCGCACACCATGAGGCTGGACATGCCGTCTTAGGTATTAAACTCGATAACGCAAATATTGTGCACAAAGTGACAATAATTCCACGTGGACAAGCTGGCGGATATGCCTTAATGCTTCCCGAGGAAGAAGAAAGTTTCTTACAAACGAAAAAGAACTTAACAGATCAAATTACTGGTTTACTTGGTGGTCGTGTCGCTGAAGAGATTATCTTTAATGAAGTGTCTACTGGCGCTCAAAACGACTTCCAAAAAGCAACTGAAATCGCACGGAGTATGGTCACTGAGTATGGTATGAGTTCGTTAGGGCCAATCCAATATGAGAAACGGAATGGTAATGTCTTCTTAGGAAGAGATTATACAGCAGATAAATCCTTTAGTGATCAAGTCGCACTTGAAATTGATAATGAAGTACGTTTAATTATCAACAATTGCTATGACTTAGCGAAGAAAACACTAACAAATAATCTTGATTTACTGAAGAATATTGCCTCACATCTACTTGATGTTGAGACCTTAACTAAAGAAGATATTTACGAAATTGTTGAAACTGGTAAACTTGGTTGGTGGGAAAAGAAAAAAGCAAAAATAGAAGCGAAAAAACAAGCAGCTATTGAACAAGAAAAAGAAGACAATGACACTGATCAAGATACTAATGAAGACACAAAAAAGGAAACAGAAGTTAAACATTAAGGGTATCTAAAATGATACCCTTTCTTTGTAAAATTAAAAGGATGGTTAACAATGCGATTAGACAAATATTTAAAAGTATCACGAATCATCAAGAGACGTACCATTGCAAAACAAATTGCTGATAATGACCGTGTTGAGATTAACGGGAAAACCGCAAAATCTAGTTCTAGTGTGGACGTTGATGATGTTATAACAATTCACTTTGGCAACAAGGTTGTTAAGGTTCAGGTACTAGAAATCAAAGATTCGACAAAGAAAAAAGATGCACAAAATATGTTCAAAATACTCGAAGAAACCTACAACAATAATTGATTTTTAATGTCATATGTCATATAATAAAATGATTAACAATGAAAAGGTGATTACATGAAAAAATTAATGCTACTATTATCCATTTTGCTAGTCGGTATCCTTACCGCATGTAATGGTAATGGAAATGAAGATAGTAACGTTGTTTATGTTACAGTTTATCCAATGGAATACATCGTAAGTCAAATCGCTGGTGACACTGTTGATGTTAGACGCGTTCCAGGGTCTAATACGCACAGTGAATCAATTGATTGGGGAGCTCAAGAAATCATTAGCATGCTTGACTCAGACTTACTTTTCTATATCAATGCTGGTGTTGATACATATATCCCTAATAACGCAGATACAACCTTTGCGGATGGTAATGTAGAACTTGTCGATTTGTCGTCACATATCGAATATAATCAAGTATGTTATACACATACTCATGATCATACCGAAGAAGACCATACTGAAGAAGAACATACCGAGGAAGCTGAAACATGTGAGGAAAACCAATTATCTGACGATCCCCACTTTTGGTTAGATCCTGTACGTATGTTAGACGCAGCGACGTTTGTAAAAGATAAACTGATTGCTACTTTCCCAGAAAATGAAGCGTTATTTAACAACAACTTTACCGTGTTAAATGCTTCTTTAGAAAAACTAGACGATGATTATCAAGCGATGGCGGACGACGCAATCAAACCAATCATTACCACTACCATGTTATTTACTTACTGGCATGCACGATATGAGATTGAGATATTACCTATCACAACGTCTGCTCATTCTACAGAGAATGTGCCCGGTGATATTATTCACTTTGTTGATGAAGCTACTTATCATCACATTCATCATATTATATATGAAACTAACTCAAACTCTCCAGCTGGTGACCAAGTGTTATCCCAATTAAAAGAAGTTGATGATACAGCATCAAAACTTTACGCTCATGGATTAGGTAATCTTACATCAGAAGAGATGGAAGAAGGAAAAACATACTTGTCTATCATGTATGAAAACCTTGATACACTTAAAGAAGCAACAAAATAGTACATATTTTTGTACTATTTTATTTTGAAAAAAATTTAATTATGTTATAATCGGTATGAATCTATAAAGAGGTGTTAAAATGAGCAAATTAACTGAACAAGAAATGGTAAGAAGAGAAAAATTACAAGAACTTATTGAGAAAAACGTTGATCCATTTGGTAAACGGTTTGATCGAACTGATAACTCACAAACCATTTATGATAAATATGAAGAATACTCAAAAGAAGACTTACATGATATGGATATGGAGCCAGTTACAATAGCTGGTCGTTTAATGACTATTCGAGGTAAAGGTAAAGTTTCCTTTGCCCACATCATGGATCAGCATGGACAAATCCAACTATATGTTAGAAAAGATGAAGTTGGCGAAGAGGCATTCGAACTCTTCAAACGTGCTGATTTAGGAGATATTTATGGCGTTAAAGGAACTGTTATGAAGACGCGTATGGGTGAATTAACAATCCGCGTATCAGAGTTAACCCATTTAACAAAATCACTACGTCCACTCCCAGAGAAATACCATGGCTTAAAAGATATTGAAGAACGTTACCGTCGGCGTTACGTAGATTTAATCACAAACGCTGATTCACGTGAAACCTTCTTGTTACGGTCTAAAATTATTACATTATTTAGAGAACTTCTTAATGATCGTGACTATGTCGAAGTAGAAACACCAATCTTGCACCCAATTTTAGGTGGGGCAAACGCAAGACCATTTAAAACGCATCATAATACATTAGATATGCCGTTTTATTTACG
>JAASSV010000172.1 GCA_021767685.1 Caryophanales bacterium
CAGTATCTAGTAAAGAAGATACCTTAGCTGCATATGATAATCATCAACCCTTTAAAGAAGCATGTATGCACTGCGCAACGACCCGTGCTAATGTCTTTCAAAGTCAGTTATTTCAGTTGTCTAACCGTTCAACAGATGATAAAATCATTGGGTTTTTGACTCAATTAGCACAACGGTTTGGGGGATATAAAAACGATCAGTATTATGTGAATCTACCTTTAACCCAACAAGAACTTGCTAGTATTATTGGACTTAGAAGAGAAACATTGAGTCGCCGCTTAAACGCCTTAAAGGATGATGGCATCATTGATTTTCAGGGAAGTAAATATATCATTAAACAGGTGTGATTGGAATCACAGCCTGTTTTTTTATTTCATGGTACGCTATGTATAGGAGTGATACATATGAGTGAATTTATAAATAATAGCGAAAAGCGACAAGAATTACTCAAAGAAATTATACAAAAGATTCATAACGGTATGCCATTAGAAGAGGCCAAAAAGCTGTTTAAAACCCATTTTGAATCAGTGAGTACCGAAGAAATAACACGAATGGAACAAAGTTTAATCGAAGATGGTATGCCAGTTGATGAGGTTCAACGTCTATGTGATGTTCATGCGAGTGTGTTTGATGGATCTATCTCTGACATACATAAACAGAATGATGCGAGTGAGATACCAGGACATCCATTACACGTATTACGTAGTGAAAATGAACGTATCGTTAAGTTAATTGATGAAGAGATTATGCCTTATATCGATGAAGATACCAAGCACAACCAATTGATGTTGCGGGTTGGCTTTGAACGACTGAGTGAAGTTGACCATCATTATAGCCGTAAAGAAAACCTCTTTTTCCCCTACTTAGAAAAAGCTGGTATCACCTCTGTATCTAAAGTAATGTGGGGTGTTGATAATGAAATAAGAAATGAGATTAAAGAGGTGTTACACCTCTTAAGTCAAGACAGCTATGAGTATGAGTCATTACAAGATAAGATGAAAAAGGTCATCACAAAAGTTAAAGATATGGTCACAAAAGAAAACAATATTTTAATCCCAATGCTAAAAGAAAACATTGATTTTTATGGATTTATAAAAATCGATATGGCCTCTAAAGAGATGAACTATTTTATTCATCCCCCAAAAGAACCGTGGGTTAAAGATCCTACTGATGAGGATAATGAATTATCTGAAGAAGAAACAGAAACTTCAACTGAAGAGGTACCTATGGATGCGGGTAGCTTATCTCCAGTAGAAGTGAATGCTATTTTTAATACGGTTCCTTTAGACATGACCTTTGTTGATAAAGATGGTATTGTGAAATATTTTACGCAAGGAGAAGAACGGATCTTTGATCGTCCTAAGACAATTATCGGACGACATGTCAATATGTGCCACCCACCGCAAAGTGTCCATATTGTTGAGGAGATAGTCAAACGGTTTGAAACAGGTGAAAGTGATCACGAAGACTTCTGGATTCAAATGAATGATGCCTTTGTACATATCCGTTATTACGCGGTACGTGATAAAGATAATGCATTTTTAGGAACACTAGAAGTGACCCAAGATATTAAACCACTTCGCGAGTTAAGTGGCGAAAAGCGTCTGTTAGACTAATGCGTATTATCTATGGCTCACTTGGGTTTCTAACATTTGGTCTTGGGACACTAGGGATTGTGATGCCTGTCTTACCAACGACACCGTTTTATTTATTAACCGTCTTTTTCTTCTCCAAAAGTTCTAAGCGGTTTTCTGAATGGTTTGAACAAACCGCTTTATATAAAAATCATTTAGAAGAATTTCTATTAACAAAAGCGATGACACGAAAAAAGAAATGGCAACTGATGCTTTGGGTAGATGCTATGTTGCTGATCTCTTTCTTGTTGATTGACAGTTTGTTTGTTAAACTATTATTAGTGGTACTTGCATTGATTAAGTACTGGTATTTTTTCACACAAGTAAAAACGTTAACCGAAGAGGAGTGAACTATGGAAGTCTTTCAGTATGATGAAAAAAAGATTAAATTATTAAACGAGTTTATGACGAAGTTTGAACAAGCCTCAAGTGGTAAAGAAAGACGTCAGATTTATTTAGATTACGAAGACACTATTGACTCATTACACGCTCTAGACTTGTTTTACACGCATTTTTATGGTGAAGATTCAGATAAGTCAGTAGATGCGATTATCGACAATGCCGACTTATTTGTCAACATGTTTTCTAGTGCCTTAGAACGGAATCAACCAGACTATACACATCCGTATTTTCAGTTGGTCTTTGATGAAAATAAAGCCATAACAGACCGCTTTGATCAAGCTAAAGAGATAATTAAAAGAAAGAATTTAAGTGAAGACAAACAAGCATTACATGATGCATTAGGAAAACCTTATGAAATCAATAAAATGTTTGTTAAACGTGAGAATATCCTATTTCCTCATTTAGAAGATGTTGCACCCAGTGATAAACCATTTCAAGTCCTATGGCAATTACATAAAGAAGCGAAAGCATCTTTAAATACATTAATTGAACAACTAAATAGTGAGTCATTTGATGATAAAGAAATGCGGTTTTTAATCGGGGAATTTTACTTTCTTTTATACGGCATTATCACTAAAGAAGAACTGATTTTACTTCCTGCGGCGCATCATTTGCTTGATGAAAAAGCATTGAATCAGATGACTGAAGAGTTGTTTAATTATGGGTTTGCCTACATTGACCCCTCAATGCCAGACCTTCCAAAACATGAAACCTTGAAAAAAGAAGACAGCAAAGATGAAACAGTAGAAGCTAAACAGGATTCACTTGCATTATCGGGGAAAACAGGGGCCCTAACCACTGACCAAGTAGCCTTACTTTTAGAAACCATTCCCCTAGATATTACTTATGTCGATGAAAACGATAAAGTTGTCTATTATAATGATCGACCTTCGCGACATTTTCCTAGAAACCCTTCAATTATTGGTCGACTAGTAGAGAATTGTCACCCACCAAAAAGTGTCCATGTTGTCAAGCAAATCGTCAATGACTTTAAGTCAAACAAACGCGATATGGCAGAGTTTTATATTAAG
>JAASSV010000011.1 GCA_021767685.1 Caryophanales bacterium
TGCATTTAACGGTAGCGGATTAGAAGACGAAGCAAAAGACTTTATCGCATGGATGGCAGAAGCTGAACAACATGATTACTATACTGGTACTGTTCCATACTTAACACCAAGACTTGGTGCAACAGTTGATTATGGTGATTTTACTGCAGAGTACAATGTATTCTTAGATGAAATTGCTGCAACTGATAATGTGTATGTTCAAGACTGGTTAACACAAGTTATGATTCCTGGTATGTACCCAATCATCAACCAATTCGTTGAAGATGCGGCTGCTGGAGATCAAGGAACTGCATTAGAATTACTTACTCAATTAGAAGAAGATTTAAAAGACGCAGCACCAACCGAGTAAGACAACTATAATAGTTTTTCAATTATTAGGTGCCATTTATTAATGGTGCCTAATGATTGTTAAACAGTAAATTTATCACTTTTCAAGCAGGTTATAAGACTTTTTATAGGAGAGATATTTATGAAGAAATTTGAAGTAATTTATTGCCCAATTGGGGTACCCACATTTGATTTAGAGGCAGCTCAGAAAGAATTTGATGCGTCAGTTGAACTCATTCAATCGATTGAACCTAACGCAATTATTCCTAAGGAGATGTTATTATCTATCGACCTCTTAAAATCTTTTATCGAGGACAAAAATCCGGATTTAGTGATTATTCAGAATATTACATTTGCCCATTCTGCCTATGTAACGGAGATATTTAAACGATTAGATTCAACTTTCCTATTATGGACATTACGTGAACCTGCAATTGACGGGGGAAGACTTCGTTTGAATTCATTAACAGGCGCGTTCTCTGCAGGAAATGCTTTCAGCCAAATGCATGATGATCATTTATTCTACATGTATGGAGGGCCTAATGAAGCACCGATTAAGAACCGATTATCAAAACTAATTAGAACTGCTAAATTACGGTATGATTTGAAAGATACAAACTTATTAATGATCGGCCATACACCAAGCGGATTTGGATTTGGTCGTGCATTAGACTCAGAAATGGCACATAATTTCGGTGTCAATTTAATGACTGTGGAATCAAGAGAATTAACACAGTTAGCAAAAGATCTAAAAGAAGAAGAAGCAGAAAAAGAATCTAAGATAGCTCATCAAAAGATGGATAACTTAGAACAAACATTGAAGAAAAACCGTGTTGATTTTGTTAAATTATACAAAGTCTACAAGGATTATATAGAAGAGAATAACATTAAAGCTATCGCATCACGGTGTTGGCCAGATTTCTTCACAGAGTACGGAACACCTGTATGTGGTGTATTAGGAATGTTAAATGATGATCGCATTGCAGCAGCATGTGAAGCCGATGCGTACGGGGCATTATCGATGCATATCGGTCATGAACTGACTGAACAACCAAGTTTCTTAGGAGATCCTGTCTCAATCGATGAAGAAGAAAATACAATTACATTTTGGCATTGTGGAACAGGGGCATGTTCACTTGCCCGTAAAAACAAATCAACGATGGGTGTTCACCCGAATAGAAAGATTGGACCTACCATGGAGTTTGGGTTTAAACCAAGTGAAAAAGCAACCATCTTCAGAATTGGGCGCAAGCCAGATGGAACGTTCCGCTTCTTCTTATTAAAAGGAGAAATATTGGACAAGCCAAAACAATTTTCTGGGACATCAATGGTCGTTCAAGTACAGCCAGAAGTGAATCCTCTTGTCAGTGAGTTAGTTCAAGAAGGATGGGAACCACATTTTGCCGTATTATACGATGATGTTGTTGAAGAATTAGAAATTTTAGCAGAGATGCTGAACATAGAAATTTGCAAATATTAGGAGGATACAGATGAAAGACAGACAGTATTTAGAACAAAAAGCAAAAGAAATAAGAATACAGACAATAGAAAGCATCGCGCACTTAGGTGTTGGACATGTCGGTGGGAGTATGTCAATTGTTGATGCACTCGCAGTCCTTTACTTTGATGTCATGGATATCGATCCAAAAGATCCATTAAAAGCAGATCGTGACCGCTTTGTATTATCAAAAGGACATGGTGGACCAGCAGTTTATTCGGCACTTGCCTTAAAAGGATATTTTGATGTTGAGATATTAAAAACATTAAATGCCCCAAATACCAAACTACCAAGTCATACAGATAAGAATCTAACAACGGGAATCGATATGACAACAGGATCATTAGGACAAGGATTCTCAGCAGCTGTTGGTATGGCTAAAGCTATTCAAATGGATAAGGCACCATATTATATTTATACCATCATTGGTGATGGTGAGAGCCAAGAAGGTCAAATTTGGGAAGCAGGTATGTTTGCAGGAAGTCAAAAATTAGATCACTTAATTGCATTTACAGACTATAATAAAATGCAAATTGATGGAGAAACTAACGATGTGAATGCTGTTGCGCCATTAGATAAAAAATGGGAAGCATTTAACTGGCATGTTCAAGTCATCGATGGTCATGATGTTGAAGCCATTCAAAAAGCAATTGCTAATGCGAAAGAAACAACAGGAAAACCATCAATGATTATTTTAAATACAGTTAAAGGAAAAGGTGCTTTATTCTGTGAAGGTGATATTGGATCTCATAATATGCCTGTCACGAAAGAAATGTGTGAAGAAGCGATTGCGAGGTTGAAATAAAGTGAAATTACGAGATAGAAACTTAAGAGATATTTACGTTGATTTACTACTTGATTATGCTGAAAAGAATCCCGACATGGTGATTGTTGAAGCAGATTTAATGAAAGCATTAGCATCAACACGGTTCGGGGAAACATATCCAGAACGCACAGTAAATGTTGGTGTCGCAGAAGCGAATATGATTGGTGTTGCTGCAGGGTTAGCCAATATGGGTAAACTCCCATTTACACATACCTTTACACCATTTGCAACACGCCGTGTGTTTGATCAAGTAACCTTATCAGTTGCTTACGCTAAACTAAATGTTAAAATGGTTGGATCTGATCCAGGGATTATGGCACAACTTAACGGTGGAACTCATATGTCATTAGAAGATGTAGGAATTATGAGAACAATGCCTACGATGACAATTGTAGAGCCCGTTGATGGTGTACAACTTGCGGGATTATTCCCACAAATTGCTGAGCATAATGGACCAGTCTATATCCGTCTATTAAGAAAAGAGTTTGATCCCATTTTTGAAGATAATCAAGCATTTGAACTCGGTAAAGGAATTACAATTAAAGACGGAAAAGACGTGTCAATCATTGCGACTGGAATCATGGTAAAAGAAGCACTTGATGCCGAAAAAATGCTCGCTGAAGAAGGCATTAGCGCAAGTGTCATTAATATCCATACAATCAAACCGATTGACGCCGATATTATTTGCAAAGCAGCTAAACAAACAGGAGCTATTGTGACCGCAGAAAATCACAATATTATTAATGGTCTTGGAAGTGCTGTTGCGGAAGTATTAGCAGAAAACTGCCCAACACCATTACGTCGTGTAGGAACAAAAGATCATTTTGGAGAAGTCGGTAAGAAAGACTTCTTAATGGAAAAATATGGATTAAAAGCTGTAGACATTGTCGCTGCAGTTAAAGATGTTTTAAAACAAAAATAAGAAAGGAAGATACTAATGAACAAAAAGTTATTTATTGGATCTGACAAATCAGGATTCACGTTAAAAGAAACTGTTAAAGCGTACTTATTAGAAAATGATTACGAGGTAGAAGATATTGGAACATTAAGTGAAGAAGAACCGTTTCCGTTTTATGTTGTTGCTGAAAAAGGCGCAAAGAAAATTCAAAACAAAGAATATGAGCGTGGAATTTTAATCTGTGGAACAGGCATGGGAATGAGTATTGTTTCGAATAAACATGAAGGCGTACATGGTGCCGCATGTGAATCTGTCATTGCCGCAGAAAAATCACGCGCAATTAATGATGCCAATGTATTATGTATGGGTGGATGGTTTATTGCGCCATTCTTAGGTGTAGAAATTGCCAAAACATTCTTAGAAACTGAATTCACACAAAATCTTGAAGATTGGCGTGCAGAAAGACTAAAAGTAGCTAAAAAAGACGTACGTAAAATCGAAAAAGATAGTTTTAACAAATAAACTATAAGGAGTCCTAACCAATGATTGAAATTATTTCTTTACTCTCATTAGTTATTGCCGTTGCGATTGGTTTTTGGAAAGACATCAATGTTGGACTTGTTGCGTTAGTTTTTGCATTATTTGTAGGATATTACATTGGTGACATTCCAGTAAATACAATTATTGGTTATTGGCCAGTTAAGTTATTCTTTACAACATTAGGAATCACATTCCTATTCAGTATTGCCAAGTTGAATGGAACACTTGAGAAGATATCGAAGACAATTATTTATCAAAGTCGTGGTAAAAAAATATTAATTCCAATTATTTTTTATGTACTTGCTTTACTCATTGCCACAGTCGGTCCAGGAAACATCTCGACAAGTGCTTTGTTGCTACCAATTGGCTTAGCTATCGCATACCGAACAAATTTGTCAGTACTCATGATGAGCGCATTGATTATCCTTGGATCAATTGCTGGGGGATTATCTCCTTTAGCACCAAACGGGATTGTCGCATTAGACTTAGGGATAATGCATGGTGTTGGCGATTTGGGATTTAAGATTTTTGCCATTAATGTCTTGTCAATGACGCTGTTTTCTGCGACATTATTCGTAGTTTTAGGTGGACTAAAATTGCGCGGGGACCGCGTAGAAATCGAAAAAGCAGATAAACTAGATTATGCCCAAATTGTAACCTTAATATCAATTGCTATTCTCGTGTTCTGGGTAATTATTGGTGGTGTTAATGTCGGGTTTGCAGCCTTTACATTGTCTGTTGTTCTTATCATTTTAAAAGTTGCTGATCAAAATCAAGCCATCTTACACGTACCCTGGTCGACATTACTCTTAATCTCAGGAACTGCGGTATTGATTAATGTCATCAATGAACTTGGTGGTGTTCAACTACTTGCTCAATTACTTGCAAGAATGATGAGCAAACAAACAGCAATACCTATTATGGCTGTTTTATCCGGAGTTATGTCAATCTTTAGTTCTGCTGTTGGCGTCGTTATGCCAACATTAATTCCAACAACAGTTGAACTGTCTGATAACTTAATGAATGTGGTTTCACCAAGTGCCTTAACAATCACAATTGCTGTCGCATCACACATCGTAACGATGAGTCCTTTTTCCACAATGGGAGCACTAGCCCTTGCTAGTTCACCTGAGACTGTGGATAAAAAGAACTTATTCAAGAATTTATTCATAACAGCATTTAGTTCACTCCTTTTTATCGCGATTTTCCTAGGAGTATTAGCTGCTGTTGGTATCATTTAGCAAAAGGAGGAAACAATGGAAGCTACAAAAAATAAAATAAGTGAATATATTGAGCGCGCGAGAAAAGCGCAACAACAGATCAATAACTATACCCAAGAACAGATAGATGAGGTATGTATTGCTGTTGGGTATGAAGTATATAATGACGAAAACATTGCTGAACTAGCTAAAAAAGCTGTTGAAGAAACAAAAATGGGTAATGTAGAAGATAAAATTAAAAAGCATAAAAACAAAGTACTCGGTGTCCTTGCTGATATTAAAGGCGCTAAATCAGTAGGGTTACTAGAAGTTGATGAAAAGAAAAAAATAAAGAAATATGCAAAACCTGTTGGTGTTGTTGGGGCATTAACACCAGTCACTAACCCAACCGCAACTCCATCAAGTAATGCAGTAACCATATTAAAAGGACGCAATGCAGTTATTTTTGCACCCCATCCAAAAGCTAAGAAGTGTTCTAAGCTAGCCGTTGATTATATGCGTAAAGGGTTAGAAAAAGTAGGTGCTCCAGCTGATTTAATTCAAATCATTGAAGAACCTTCCATTGATCTTACCAACGAACTGATGAAGCAAGTTGATATGGTCTTAGCTACTGGAGGTAGTGCAATGGTACGTGCGGCATACTCTTCTGGAACACCAGCTTATGGTGTTGGTCCAGGAAATGCTGTTCAAATCGTTGCTGAAGATGCGAATGTATTGGATGCTGCAGATAAGATTTTCCGTTCTAAATCTTTTGATAATGCCACATCCTGTTCAAGCGAAAACTCAGTTATTATACAATCATCAATATATGATGAGATGATTGCTGCGTTTAAAGAGTTAAACTGTTATCTAGTGAATGATAAAGAACGCGACTTATTAGAACAACATATGTGGAAACTAAATAAAAAAGGATATCGTTCAATCAATGGCGATATCGTCGCAAAATCGGCAACTTATATTGCTAAGGAAGCTGGTCTTGATGTACCAGAAGATACTAAGGTCCTTCTTGTTGAAGGGGCTAAGGATATTGAAGATGATTTCTTCAGTCAAGAGAAATTGTCTCCTGTCTTAACTGTATTTAAATACGATACATTTGATGAAGGATATCAAATCTTAAAACGATTAACGGATAATAATGGTACAGGACACTCATGTGGAATCCATACCTTTAATGACGCCTATGTGGATTATTTAGGACAACATATGAAATCAAGTCGTATCATGGTAAATCAACCTCAAGCTGCGGCAAATGGTGGCGCATTCTTTAACGGTATGCCATCGACAGTATCTCTTGGTTGTGGAACATGGGGTGGCAATGTGACGACAGAAAACATTTATTATAAACATTTCATAAATGTAACATGGGTCGCAGAATACTTCAGTCCCGTTAGGCCAACAGATGAAGATATCTTTGGTGATTACTTTAAAAAGTTTAAGTAGGAGGCTCAGATGAAGTTATTTGAATACCAAGCAAAAGAGGTTTTTAAAGAAACAGCCATTCCTGTGCCAAATAGTGTACTGATAGAAAGTGAAAAAGAACTTGAACAGGCTATTGAGACCGTAAAAACACCCTGTGTTGTAAAGTCACAAGTTCTCAGTGGTGGCCGAGGTAAAGCAGGATTAGTTGTCTTTACAAAAACAAAAGAAGACGCTCAAGCTGAAACTAAGCGATTATTTTCACTTGAACAAAACATAAAACAGATATTAATCGAAGAAGCTGTTAATATTAAACAAGAGATCTATGTTTCTATTACTGTCGATCCTTATCTAGCGAAAGCACTACTTATCGTTAGTAAAGAAGGTGGCGTCGATATTGAGACACTAGCATCTGAGAGTCCAGAAAAAATTGTTAAAGAACCAATCGATATGCGTGAAGGCTTGATGCCTTATCAAGCAAGTCGCGTTGCGTATGACTTAGGGTTTTCAAAAGAGATTTCAAAACAACTTAAAAAAATCTTTTTAAAACTCTACCATATCTTTGTTAAGTATGATGCGGAGTTAGTAGAAATTAATCCATTATTTATTACCCAAGATGATACAGTTGTAGCTGGTGATGGGAAACTAATGATAGATGATAATTCAATGTTCCGTCAACAACGTTTTGAAATGCAACAAAGTGATTATAAATCAGAAGCTGAGTTTGATGCCGCACAAGAAGGGATCCCATTTATCGAGTTTGATGGCGATATTGGACTTATGTGCGCAGGCGCAGGCTTAACAACAACAGTTTATGATTTAATTCATTATGAAGGTGGGACAATTGCTAACTATTTAGAGTTTGGTGGTCCTAACTATAAGAAAGCTGTAGAATCAATGGAAATATGCTTAAAAGTACCGTCAAAGGTAATTTTAGTAGTAACGTTTGGAACAATTGCCCGTGCTGATGTTATGGCAACAGGTATTGTTGATGCCATCAAACGATTACAACCTGACCGTCCGATTGTGACTTGTATTCGTGGAACAAATGAGGAAGAAGCAGTGAAAATATTAGAAGATGCTGGTTTAGAACCTATTTTTGACACGGAAGAAGCAGTAAGAAAAGCAGTTAAGATAGCGCAAGGAGGGTCAAAATGAGTATCTTTATTGATCAATCAACAACCGTATGTGTTCAAGGGATAACCGGAAAAGAAGGTAGATTTTGGACGGAACATATGATAGAATTAGGAACGAGAGTTGTCTGCGGTGTGACACCTGGAAAAGAAGGTCAAACAGTTGCGGATAGACCGGTGTATAATTCGGTAAAAAAAGCTGTAGAGAATCATGATATAGAAGCATCAATGCTATTTGTTCCTCCACGGTTTACGAAAGATGCCGTATTTGAAGCATTAGAGGCGGGGATTAAAAAGATCGTCACTATTGGCGATGGTATTCCTTTACATGATATGGTCGCTATTCGTCAAAAAGCTAAAGAACATGATGCTATGGTCGTTGGTGGTAATACGTCAGGTGTTATTTCACCTAAGTTAGCCATGATGGGAAGTTTTCCACATTGGATAGAACGCGTATACAAGAAAGGAAACATTGGTGTGATGACACGTAGTGGATCCTTGACAAATGAAGTAACATCAATGGTCGTTGAAGCTGGCTATGGTGTATCAACACTGATCGGTGTCGGAGGCGATCCTGTACCGGGGACACGTTTTGCAGAGTTTTTAGATATGTACGAACAAGATGAAGAAACCAAAGCTGTCGTTATCATCGGTGAATTAGGTGGTACGATGGAAGAAGAAGTTGCTGAAGCCATAAAAGAGAAACGTTTCACCAAACCATTAGTTGCCTTTTTAGGCGGTAGAACTGCCCCTAAAGGACAAAAGATGGGTCATGCTGGAGCGATTATCTCAGGTGGTAAAGGCTCTGTAGAAGATAAAATTGAAGCACTCACAGAAGCTGGAGCTCTTGTAGCCGAGCGCCCACGTCTTGTTGGAGAATTACTCGAAGAACTAAATGTACCAAAAACATAATTAACCAAAAGACAAGTAGAGTTTCATAGAGATGCTCTACTTGTTTTACATTTTATATATGAGACCAACTATATAATGTCAAGGGATAATTATAGTGATGATATTTAATGATGGAATCACATGCAAAAGAAGTGACTGTGTCACCTGGATTATATACTCGAGTTAAAACTAGTATTGTGTGATGAATGGTCTAGGAGATTTCATAAGTGAGTAAATCACCCTAGTTAATTTTTTACTCACATGACCCAGGGCATTACTATGATGTTTGCCAGCCTTGACTTTTCTTAAATAGTATTCGGAAAATACAGGGTCATTATGAATGATAATTGTGGCTGATGTCCAAATCGCATTTCTAAGATATTTTGATCCACGTTTAGACATCTTATTGTTGTTGGCGGAATATTCACCCGACTCGTAAACGGATGGATCTAAGCCGGCGTAAGCCACTAGCGAGTCTGCTGATTTAAACGTTGATATATCACTAATTTCACTAATGATCGCAGAACCCGTCGTATAACTCACACCTGGAATCGTCATAATATAAGTAAAATACTCATCCATGATTTGTTTAATTTCCTTATCAATCAGTTTAATTTGTTCATTAAAATGTCTTATGGAACTAATTGTGGTTTGAAATTGAATTTTGTAATATTCATCACGAGTACCGATAGAGTTTCTAGCTAGTTCTTTAAGTTGTTGAGCTTTCTCGAGACTAAAATGACCTTTAGAAGCGAGATTCAATATATTTGTTAATCGATCGATTCTTGTACCTGATATATCACTAGGAAGACCTATTTCAGTGAAAAGTGTATAGTTCGTTCTAGAGTGAATTGATGTAGTGAACCCAGCTAATTCTGGAAATGTAATAGATACGAGTCTTGTGAACTCAACTTTGAAGAGTGACTGTTGTTTCACAAGATTTAATCGTAATCTTGATAATGATTTTAGTTTTAAAGTATGGTAAGATTTAAGTGTGTAGGGAGTAAGAGTACTGAAGTGTGTTCTTAAAAATGTACAGATAGCTTTGGAATCTGTCTTGTCCGTCTTCGTTTTACGAACGGATGTTGATTTTCTAGCTATACTGGTTAATAGTGGGTTTACCACATACACAAGGTACTCTCTTTCTACCATATGGGAAATTAAGTTATTCCCATAGTGGCCTGTTGATTCAAGGCCAACATACACTTGATGATTACCTTTGTGTTTCTCGATCTTCTGGTAGAGAGTAGCGAAACCTAGGTAATCATTTTTAATAGTAAAAGGTTCTTCTAAAACCTTCCCGTGTTGATCTGTGATCACACAATCATGTTTGGATGATGCAATGTCAATTCCTACAAATATCATAATGTTCTCCTTTCGTTTTTAATACATTGTGATTATTCCACACACATTTTGACTTGTAACCTCGCTAGATATGAAACGTCTATGCGTTATCCAACTAATAACCAAATCTTCAAAATGTTGTGGCTATTTCCTCTTACAACCAGTCATCTAAATTGATGCTGTAAGGTGATAGACAATAGTCCACAATGTATGAATAAATTATATATTAAAAAAAGTTATCTATAAAGATAACAATATTATACGAGGTGATATAATGACTGGACTATATTTACACATTCCGTTTTGCCATGACATTTGTACCTATTGTGATTTTGCAAAAACAGTCGCAAAACCAGAACGTAAAACTGCCTATACTAACGCACTAATTAATGAAATAAAAAGCCGTAAAGACAATCTACAACAGATTGAAACGATATATATAGGGGGCGGGACTCCCTCAAGTCTTTCGTTAGAGGATTTAACAAACCTTTTAACTACCATTAAAACAACCCTACCACTAAACACGGTCTCTGAATACACGATTGAGTGTAATCCAGAAGATGTGACACATCCCTTTGTACAAACAATTAAAGCTCATGGTATCAATCGCGTGAGTCTTGGTGTTCAGTCATTCGATGACCGTATTTTAACCAAAATGCGACGGACACATCATTCGAAAATGATTGCTAAAGCCATATCGATATTGCGTGAAGAAGGATTGCATAATATTAGTATCGATTTAATTTTTGCCTATCCTGGACAAACATTAGAGATGGTAATGAGTGATCTCAATGAGGCAATGGCATTAGATATTCCACATCTCTCATACTATGCGTTAATCTTAGAAGATAAAACCATCTTGAATCATCAAGTCGAACATAATCAAGAACGTGTTATTGATGAAGAAACCGAAGCGTTAATGTATACTAAAGTTAGAGAAAAGTTAATCGAAAATGACTATAATCAATATGAAATAAGTAACTTTGCAAAACCAGGCTATATCTCTAAACACAATATGCTTTATTGGACCGATCAAGAGTATATTGGTCTTGGGGTTGCCGCACATTCTTATATCAATAAAAAGCGGTATTATCATACGCGTAATATAACCAATTATATTGCCGCAAAAGAGGACTTTTCTAGTATCATCTATGAAGAAGATAGTTATCCTTTAGAAGATGCCTGTATGATGGGATTACGACTAAACAGAGGGCTCTATGTTCCTAAAATAGAATCTGATTACAAAGTTAATTTATTCACACGTTTTCCTAAAATCAACGATTTTATTGATGAAGGACTACTAATCTATGACAATGATTACTTAAAACTAACCGATCACGGACGATTACTTGGAAATAACGTCTTTAGTCTATTTGTGGAGGGAAAAGATGCTTAAACAACTACAAAAAGAATATGGCTATTATATGCGAATCACCAAAGGACTTGCCGATAATACCATCAAATCCTATATGTCAGATTTGGATGAATATATCGCTTTTCTCATCAAAAACTATAATACTAAGTTACCAGATACAATTACCAAGCAACACATCAGAAACTTTTTAAATCGGTTAAAACGAAAAGAAGAAGCAGCAACGAGTATTGCCCGTAAAATTAGTGCGATTCGATCGTTTCACCGGTTCTTGCTTCAAGAAAAAGAAGTCAATACCAATGTCGCACTTGGTATCCATTTACCTAAAAAAGAAAAGAAACTACCCACTGTCTTAAGCGTTAATGAGATTGATGCATTAATGGTCGCTGCTGAAGGAGATTCTCCGTTAGAACAGCGCAATCGAGCAATGTTAGAGTTACTTTATGGCTCTGGATTACGGGTCACAGAATTATTAAATCTAACGTTACCTGATCTTCATCTCAATACTGGCTTTATTGACATTGTTGGAAAAGGAAACAAAGAACGCATCGTCCCTCTAGGTGAAGAGAGTACCTTTGCCTTAAAACGCTATTTAGAAGATGGTAGACAGTCACTTAAAAAGAGTCATGAACCTGCCTTATTCATTAATAGTAGAGGGAATAAACTATCACGTGTTGGGTTATATAAAGTCATTAAAACACTCACAAAAAAAGCGGGCATCATGAAAGATGTTAGCCCCCATACCTTACGTCATAGCTTTGCGTCACACTTATTAGAAAATGGGGTTGACCTGCGTTATGTTCAAGAACTTTTAGGACATGAAGATGTGTCAACAACACAAATATATACCCATATTAATAAAAATCAACTCAAAGACGTGTATGATCGATATCATCCACGCTCAGCAAATAAGGAGGAATAAACATGTTTAATCGTGTATTTTTAATTGTTATTGATTCTGTTGGATGTGGTGCCTTAGAAGACGCCGCAGACTTTGGTGATGTTGGCA
>JAASSV010000173.1 GCA_021767685.1 Caryophanales bacterium
AAGCGGGAAAAGTGAAATTTGTGTTGATTTAGCACTCAAGCATAATATTGATTATTTAGTTGATTTAGATATCATAAATGTTTACTTTCGTTCTCGAGAGTTAGATAGTATGCTTGCAGATAATGGGATTCATTTAGTTGAATCAACCATTAAAGGGATGCGTAATTCTGATTTACCGTTTGTCAGTGGCGAAGGAGCAATTCCATTTACTAATCCGGATATCACCGCTATTTACGATCTTGGTGGAACAGAAAATGGCGTTCGTGTATTGCATCAATTTTTACATAAGATTAAAGATCCAAGTGAGGTCGATTTTCTAGTAACGATTAATACATTTCGTCCGGAAACCCAAACAAAAGAAGATATCTTAAAGACGATCACAATGTATGAAGCTGAGAGTCAATTAAAAGTAACTGGATTAATTAACAATACCAACTTGATGAATGATACTGAAGAAGCTCACATCATTGAAGGTGAAAAAGTGATTGCTTCTGTGGCAGAACATCTTGGTATCCCAATTGTCTATACCGCAGTGGATGAAACGGTTAAGACAACAACAGAGTTCAAAGGTGAATTATTAGTATTGCATAGATTTATAGCAAAACAAAGATTATAGGAGGAACTATCGTGGCAAAAGGAAGAATATTTATTGAAGAAGACACCTGTAAAGGGTGTAACTTATGTACCTTTTATTGTCCCGTTCATATTTTAAAATTAGATGAATCACGGACCAATAAAAAAGGGTATACTCCGTTGATGGTCACAGACATGGACAAATGTATTGGTTGTGGATTCTGTGCAACTATGTGTCCAGATTCTGTCATTACTGTCGAGAGATTTCTGAAGGAGGCTAACAATGGCTAAAGTATTAATGAAAGGAAACGAGGCAATGGCACTTGCGGCAATTAAAGGTGGATGCGATGCCTTTTATGGGTATCCAATTACCCCACAAAATGAATTGCCAGAGTATTTGAGTAAACACATGAAAGAAAATGGTCGTGTATTTGTTCAAAGTGAAAGTGAAGTTGCCGCAATTAATATGGTATATGGTGCTGCTGGTGGAGGGGCAAGAGTCTTGACTTCATCAAGTTCACCTGGGATTGCATTAAAACAAGAAGGAATCAGTTATCTAACGGGTGCTGAATTACCTGCTGTTATTATTAATGTTATGCGTGGTGGGCCAGGTCTTGGAGGTATTCAACCAAGTCAGGCAGATTATAAACAAATCACACGCGGTGGTGGAAATGGTGACTATTACTTATACTCCCTTGCTCCAGAGAGCTTACAAGAAGCTGTTAACTTAATCAAAGAATCGTTTGATATAGCAGATTATTTTAGAAACCCAGTAATGATCGCAGTAGATGGATTAATTGGCCACATGATGGAACCAGTTGATTTTGAACAAGAGATTCCAAAATGGGATTTAAAAGAAAAAACATGGGCTGCTGATGGTATGCGCGGAAAACGCGATAAAAATGTTATCAACAGTTTATATTTAGATCCACAAGATCTTGAAGATCATAATTATAAGTTATTAGATAAATATAATGAAATGAAAGAAAAGCATCAACGCTATGAACTGGTCAACATGGACAAAGCAGATATTGCAATTGTTGCCTTTGGATCAACCGCTCGTATTGCAAGAAGTGCGGTTGAAATGCTTGAAGAAGAAGGGATTAATTGTGGGATTATTCGACCAATTACAATTTACCCATTCCCAAGCAAAGCATTCGATGAAATTCCATCAAGCGTAAAAGACTTGTTGGTTGTAGAAATGTCTACTGGTCAAATGATTGAAGATGTTAAAATTGTCAACGAAGGTAAACTACCTGTTCACTTCTATGGACGTGTTGGTGGTATTGTACCTGAAGCTGAGGAAATCGTAAATAAAGTAAAAGAAATCGTAGGTGAGAAATAATGGCTAAAACTAAAACAGTATATAAAAAATCACCGGGATTATCTGATTTTCCATTAAGTTATTGTCCAGGATGTACCCATGGTGTTATTCATAAATTAGTTGCTGAATGTTTAACTGAATTAGACGTACTTGAGCGCTCAGTCGGTATTGGTAGCGTTGGATGTAGTGCGCTTAATTATGACTTCTTTAGTTTTGATATGTTTCAAGCAGCACATGGTCGCGCACCAGCCGTTGCAACAGGATTAAAGCGTGTACGCCCTGATACAATGGTCTTTACCTATCAAGGTGATGGAGACTTAGCAAGTATCGGAATTGCAGAAGCGATTCATGCCGCACATCGTGGTGAAAACATTACTATCGTGTTTGTTAACAATGCGATCTATGGAATGACAGGTGGTCAAATGGCACCAACGACATTAGTTGGACAAAAAACAACAACCTCACCTGATGGTCGTGACCCACAACATTCTGGATTCCCATTACGAATTGCTGAAATGATGGCAACTATTCCTGGCGCAACATATGTTGAACGGGTAAGTGTTCATGATCCAAAACATGTTAATAAAGCAAAAAAAGCATTGAAAAAAGCATTTGAAATTCAAAAGAATAATCAAGGATTCAGTCTGATTGAATTTATATCAACATGTCCAGTTAACTGGGGAATGACGCCTAAAGAAGCAATTGATTGGGCAGTAGATAATATGATTCCTTACTATCCTTTAGGCGTATATAAAGATAAAACTAAGGAGGATAACGCATGATTGATGAAAAAGTAATCATCGCTGGTTTCGGTGGACAAGGTGTCATGCTAATGGGGCAACTGTTAAGTTATGTTGCTACAAAAAAAGACATTAACACCTTATGGTTTCCATCATATGGTCCAGAGACTCGTGGGGGAACAGCAAACTGTTCTGTCACAATCAGTGAAGAGCCCGTCAGAAGTCCCGTTATTTCAACGCCAGATTCATTAATTATTATGAATAAACCATCATTAGCGAAATTCCAACCAAAGTTAAAAAAAGGTGGTAATTTACTCATTAACGCCAGCTTAGTAAAAGATGTTGAGATTCGTGATGATGTCAATGTTATTCCAGTTAAAGCAAATGATTTAGCATTAGAGATCGGCAACCTAAAA
>JAASSV010000174.1 GCA_021767685.1 Caryophanales bacterium
ATAATAATCTTTATAATATGGCGTTGTGTGAGTAAGCCATATAGTCCTATCATAAAGAGGATAATAGCTGCATACTGTAACATTATAATGCCTCCTCTGTTAAGAAATTATCAATAATACCTGTAATTTCGCTTCCAACTTTTAATCCGATTAAGACATAAATAATTGGAATAATACCCGCACTGAATAATTCACCAATGGTTCCGGTTGGTAAAAAGTTTTCTAAGAAGTATCCACTAATATATAATCCAGCTAATCCAATTGCCACATAGGCAATACCAGCAAAACTTTCTAACAGTTTAAAGCCTTGAACTTTTGTTCTAAACTCATCATTTGCTAAATAAAGTAACAGCAAACTACTAGCAATCATGGTTCCACCTGGGAATCCACCACCCGGCGTTAAATGTCCATGGACAGCCATAAAGACACCTGTCATTAGAATAATACCAAACAGTGCTCTTGATCCAATCCGTAACATAAAGTTAGGAGAATAGTTAAGTGCCATCCGTTCTTTCTTTTTGCCACCAAGTAATAACGCAACTCCGAGTGAACTAATAAACAGAACTGTTATTTCACCTAACGTATCAAATGAGCGATAATCTGCGACAATCGCTGTAACGATATTTGCTGGTGCACTTTCTAAGCCTTCTGATTCACCGTAAATAACATCATCATTATTGTCTCTAACATCACGATCAATATAAGAGTCACTATACGTATCTTCTGGATTATTCTCTCCATATTCAGTAAACAATGCGTTGTTGTTCAATGATAGAATCATTAAGCCACCAACAATAAGGGTAAAGATAAACGCTAAGACCTGTTTCATTGAATATCACCTGTCTTTCTAAATGATAGTAACGTAAAGACAAATAAACTCGTGACAAGTCCACTGCCTATAACCGCTTCTGTCACAGCAACATCTGGCGCTTTCAATAATACAAACGCAACAACCGCAAGCATACTAATACCTGAGAGTAACATTACTGACTTAATCAACGACTGACTATTAATCGCGATAAACGCAAGAATCACTAATAATACACTCAACACAATTTCAATAACATTAATCATTTGTGTCACCACCAAATACATCTTCTAGTTCATCAGTCACTAAGTTTGACGGTTTCTCAAACGAAAGATACGCTGCCTTAGCTAAAACACTTGATCCAATTGGGTTTGCTAACACGATAAAAATAATGATTAATAAAATTTTAAGCCACCAATCAGGATGCGCAAAGGTAATCCCAATCAGTAACGAGAAGGCACCTAGTGTTGTTGCTTTAGTTCCTGCTTGAATACGGTCAAATGTATCAGGCATACGCAATATACCAAGTCCACCCAATAAATAGAATAGACCACCTATAATCATAAATACAGTACTAACGATTTCCATAATGACCCTCCAAATATCGTGCAAAAACAATGGTTTCCAAAAATGCTAAAATACCATATACAATCGCAATATCTAGATATAAGTTATTGTCAAATACATGGGCAAGCAATGCAATTGTTCCAATAACAATCACATTAAATGTATCTAAAGAAACGACACGATCTGCAGCAGTTGGTCCTTTTAATAACCGAATAACCGCAAATAATATCCCTAAACCTACTAGGCTAAAAACGATGATTGTTATCATTTGAACACCACCCCTAATATCCGTTCAAACACAGCACTAATATGTTCAGTGTTCTCTTCGATAGATGATCCTTTAACATCGATCGTATGGATATATAACGTATCTCCTTTAACATCAACACTCAGTGTACCTGGTGTTAATGTAATCGAGTTGGCTAAGATCAACTTAGCAAAGTCGCCTTTTAACTCAGTCTTAATTTTGACAAACCCAGGATTGACAGGGATATCAATACTTAAGACACGTCTTGCGACATTTAAGTTAGATAATACAAGTTGCCACAAGAATACAGGAATATATACAACGATAAATACCAATAATCGATATGGCAATAAATAATCTATTTTGTAATCCACATATTTCGCAATAATGAGTGTCAATATCAAAGCGATTACTGCGCCTAAGATAAGTTCATCAATAACCCATCCAGCGAGTAATATGTAAATGACAAAAAGGACTAAAAATGTAGCTACATATTTCATATGCTTCCTCCTTAATTATGTTTATATGTCTTTAGTTTAACGACATATTGTTTATTATCTGAAAATGGCCATATTAGCCACTGTTCAAAACTGTGGTTTAAGTGTTGATCTAAATAGTATAACCCGTAGTCACCAAGTCCCATACCATATGTACTTAAATACGTTTGATAAAGAGTTTCCATAGTGTTATTTTTAAGTGCTCTTGAAACGTTATTGGCAAAGTCGGTCTCTGGTTCAAACTCAAAAATATCACTTAACACAACTAACCTGCCTTTTGGTGATAACGCGCTAACTATGTCATCATTAAAGCGATTAATAATTGTTGGCATATAATCAAGCATATTCTGTTCAAGATACTTTATAAGGTGCTCTTTTGGGTTTGTTTGTCTAATGTGAGCACATGTCATCAGTAATTGATGATAAACTAACTGAGTATATATCGGACTAACATAAATGAGATCATATTCACTTTCATCCAAAAAATGATAATGTGTAATTGAGTCTAATTTTCGCGATAGAAAGGCATCAATCATCTCATATGTCAGTTTTTTGTTAAATAAGGATACGAGTTCATCAAAAAATTGAATCTTCTCAAAACCAGTCACGTCAACCCCACTAACAGTTATACGGTTACGCTCTTCTTTTGATAAGTTAAGGGAATCAACGGTCTTATTTACTGTTGTCTTATCAATATCAATTATTCGTACTGAAGAACTATTAGACAATAAAAAAGATAGGGAGAATTCACGCATTTTCCCTGCCCCGATAATAACAACCTTATTTAACTTTCCCAGTTCGTTTAAATTTGTTTGTAATATATTATCAATGACACGTCTAAATTGTGCCATTTGTTTATGGTTTGTATATAAACTTTCATTAAGGTTGTAATTGAATTTTTCCATGGTATTCATGATATCACCATA
>JAASSV010000175.1 GCA_021767685.1 Caryophanales bacterium
GTATTCGCCTTGCGACACAAATTGGTTCCCAGTTAACAGGTGTTTTATATGTTCTTGATGAACCGAGTATCGGCCTCCATCAACGTGATAATAGTAAATTAATTCATACACTTAAAAAGATGCGCGACTTAGGGAATACCTTGATTGTGGTTGAACATGATGAAGAAACAATGATGGAAGCAGATCAAATCATTGATATTGGTCCTGCCGCAGGGTTAATGGGAGGAAATGTTACCTTCCAAGGAACATATGAAGAAATCTTAAAAGATGAAACCAGCATTACAGGAAAGTATTTATCAAAACGGTTAAAAATTGATGTACCTAAAGATAGACGAAAGCCAGAGAATGGCTATATTGAAGTTATTGGTGCCCGTCAAAACAACCTTAAAAATATTGATGTCAAGTTTCCGAAAGGATTACTTAACGTTGTAACGGGTGTGAGTGGCAGTGGAAAATCAAGTCTTATTAATGAATGTTTATATAAAGGATTATCTAATCAAATATACCGTAAGAAACAAACTCAAGGAGACTTTGATGCCTTAGAGGGTGTTGATGACTTTGAAAAAATCATCAATATCGATCAATCTCCAATTGGGCGTACACCACGTAGTAATCCAGCGACCTATACAAAAGTGTTTGATGACATTAGAGATATTTATGCGATGACCAATGAAGCAAAAAAACGTGGGTATAAAAAAGGACGTTTTAGTTTCAATGTTAAAGGTGGCCGTTGTGAGACCTGTCGTGGAGATGGGCTCATTAAAATTGAAATGCACTTTTTACCAGATGTTTATGTTCCATGTGAAGTATGTAATGGCGCACGCTATAATAAAGAAACACTTGAAGTGAAGTATAAAGGCAAAACCATTAGTGACGTTTTAGAGATGACAATTGAAGAAGCTAGTGAATTCTTCAAAAATATCCCTAAAGCAAAGAAAAAACTAGATACACTTGTCAATGTTGGACTAGGTTATCTAAAAATTGGACAACCTGCAACAGATTTAAGTGGTGGAGAGGCACAACGTGTCAAACTTGCCCGAGAACTCCATAAACGAATTACAAGTAACACGTTATATATATTAGATGAACCCACAACAGGGTTGCATTCTGATGATGTTAAACGCCTATTAAAGGTCATTAATCACATTGTTGATAAAGGTGCAACAGTTGTGATCATTGAACATAACTTAGATGTTATTAAAGTCGCTGATCATATTGTTGATTTAGGCCCTGAAGGTGGCGACATGGGGGGAACCATTATTGCAACGGGAACCCCAGAAGAGATTACACAAGTAAAAGAAAGTTATACTGGACAGTATTTAAAACATGTATTGAATTGAGGTGATGATGATGGAGAATGAGGAAAAAAAGCAACAATCAAACGAAGAGACTGAATCAGAAGAAAAAGAAACCAAGACGGATGCGCCATCATCAGATGACACACCATCAAAAGAAGAATTAGAGAATGATTTAAAACGTGTGATGGAAGAAATCAAACGACAACAACAAAAAAACAAGAAAAAAGGACCGAAACAGCGGGTCTTTGCGATTGAGTTTGGTGGAGTTTATCACACCAATCAAATGATTAACTTCATCTTTGGATATTTGCTCAATCTAACACTGATTTTTCTTGTCATTGAACTGTTTAATTTTGCCTCGTACGATAGTCTTTATGTCTTATTAGGTGTCACATTGGTCTTTAGTGTTTTAGAAGCCTTATTTAGAGTGTATGTTTTTTCTCATCACTTTAAATGGATATTACGGACCTTTGGTACCTTATTCTACTTTGCCTATGTTATTATTTTTTATGCGATAGATCGTTATTTATTTGTTGAATCATTCCGATTTGTTAATGAGACACTTCTTGTCTTCTTTGTTCTCATTTTTGCATTACTGAGATATGGTGTAGGAATGATGATTAGACGCTATTTAAGACAAGGATTAAGAAGGTGATTATATGTTAACAGTAAAAGATATTATTGCAGATCATAAGTTAGATTTGCGTAGTGGAGAAGGCGGAGTAGACTTAGAGGTTACTCGTGCTCAAGTATCTCGTCCGGGAATAGAGTTGGCTGGATTATTCGATTTTTATGAATATGATCGCATTCAAGTCTTCGGATCAAAAGAAGTCACATTCTTTTGGTGGTTGACAGAAAATGATCAAGAAATTCGTGTGGATATGTTATTCCAAAAGCGTCCACCGATGTTTATTTTCTCTAAGAACACAGAAATACCCGAGATATTTATCCGTAAAGGAAATGAGTATAATATCCCAATTTGCCACAGTAATAATAAGACAAGTGCACTCGTCAGTAGTTTATATGAGTATTTAAATAGTAAACTCGCAGACCGCTTAAGTGTGCATGGAACACTTGTGGATATTAGTGGAGTTGGTGTCTTAATTAGAGGAAAAAGTGGCCTTGGAAAAAGTGAGGTTGCTCTAGAACTCGTTAGACGTGGCCATCAATTAGTCGCCGATGATCGTGTGGATATGTATCAACGCGAACCAGGGATTGTTGTTGGTGAGGCACCAGAAATGTTACGTAAGTACTTAGAAATACGGGGAATTGGGATTGTTAATATTGTTAAACTGTATGGGGTAAAAGCATTTAAAGAGAATAAGAAAATTATGCTTGTTATTGATTTAGAACCATGGAATGAGAAGAATTCTTACGATCGTCTTGGTCTAGATCATAATACATTAACCTTCTTTGATACTGATATTGCCCATGTGGTATTACCAATATCTGAAGGACGTAATGTCGCATCATTAGTTGAAGTTGCGGCTGTTAATGCGAGACTAAAATTCTTAGGTGAAAATTCAGCTTTAGAATTTGCTGAAGCTGTAAAAAATAACTTAAAACAACGAGAGAAAGTAAGTGACGACGAATGACACATATTTATGACCCAATCAGCAATGTATTACTCGATTTAGGATTTATTACTTGGTACAAATATAGTTTTATGATCATGTTAGGACTTATTATCGCCATTATCTTAGGATTACGTGAAGGGAAGCGATTAGGCATCTCATCAGATGATA
>JAASSV010000176.1 GCA_021767685.1 Caryophanales bacterium
AAACAACCATTCTTAAAGCGTTTGATGAAGGTGTTGTCTTAACAAAGACACCATTTTACGCAGAAAGCGGTGGACAGGTCGCAGACACAGGTGTGATCAAAACTGACAACGCCTCTTACCCAGTAATCGATGTCCAAAAAATGCCAAACGGACAGTTCTTACATTATCTTGAAGATCATGACTTAACTGATGGTGATACCGTCATCGCAAAAGTCGATGAACATAAACGAGAATTGACAATGTATCATCATTCCGCAACCCATTTACTCTTTGGCGCACTCCGTGAGATTGTTGGCGATCATGTGAGCCAACAAGGATCACAAGTCTCAAGTGATGCGTTACGGTTTGACTTTAATAACTATGATCCATTAGATGATGAGACTATTCTTGCGGTTGAAAAGCGTGTTAACGAGAAAATCAAAGCCGCAATTCCAGTTAAAAAAGAAGAAGTCTCTTTAGACGAGGCAAAAGCGATGGGCGCAATTGCTGAGTTTGGAGAAAAATATACAGATAAAGTCCGTGTGGTTAATATGGACTATACGATTGATTTATGTGGCGGAACCCATGTCGATAACACAGAAGACATTGGCCGTCTTGCTATCGCTAGTATTGAAAACAAAGGAAGCGGTATTTACCGTATTACCGCTCATGTCAATGATGCGATTGACAACATTAGACACCAGTTTGATGGATTCCATAAAGAAATGAAAAAGCTGATGACAAAAGCTGATAATATTGTAAAAGAGGCTGACGCTAATGATATTGATGTCGCCTTTGACTTTACAATTAACCGTTCTATTGAGGGGTCTTATCAAGATGTGATCAATAAACGTCTCGAGTTTGAACACCTACAAGAACAGGTGCGTTCTTTAGAAAAAGACGTTAAAGAAGCGTTAAAAGAACAAACTTTTAATCAGTTGGATCAATACTTAGATCAAGCTAAAAACAATACACTTGTCTTAAAATTAGACGGTATTGATAAAGATGCGTTGAAGCCACTTGCGGATAGATTACTAGAAAACTTACCAAATGGATTTGTCTTTTTGGCAAATGTATTAGATAATAAAGTAACGTTCATTGCGAAAAGTGACAACGATGACTACCATAGTGGTAAGATTGCTAAAGCTGCCGCAATGATCTGTGGTGGTAATGGTGGAGGTCGCCCACAAATGGCACAAGCTGGAGGAAGAGATACATCGAAAGTGGATGACGCCTTAGCGCATGTGAGAGACTTAGTCCAATGAAAGTCTTAGGTTTAGATTTAGGCAATAAAACCTTAGGGATAGCGATTAGTGATGAGATGAAGTTTTTAGCGCGTGATATCGAAACATTCCGTTTCGAACATCAACGCTTTGATCAAGCCATTGAACGCGTCGTTACCTTATGCCAAAAAGAGCCAATTGATACCATTGTGTTAGGCTTTCCTAAAAATATGGATAACACCGAAGGTGAACAAGCGCTCATTACAAAACAGTTTCAATCTGACTTAGAAGAAGCAACACAGTTACCTGTTATCTTAGTGGATGAACGCTTAAGTTCGAAATCAGCATCAAACATGATGAAAACACAAAAGTTATCACGAAAAAAACGACGAAAAGCCATTGATCAAATGGCTGCGACAATCATATTACAAAGTTATTTAGATAGACATTAACGAAAGGAGTTATCATGGAAGAAAAAACAATTGTTATTACAGATGAAAATGGTAATGCTGTTGAGTTTGAAATCATTCTGACATTTCAAGATCCAAAATCAAAGAAAAACTATGTTGTATACAAGGATCCTGAGAGTGTAGAAGAAGTTATGGCCGCAGAATACGTTGAAGAAGAAGATGGCCAAGGAACGTTATTAGATATTGAAACTGACGAAGAATTTGAAATGATTCAAGAAGTCCTCAACACGTTTACTGAAGAGGATTAATATGCCTGATTATTTAGATAACCTAATGCCTGAAACAACCCCTTTATTAAAACAATTACGAGCGTATGCAAAAAAGCATGATGTACCAATCATTACTCGTGAAGGGGAACGGTTCTTAAATCAATTGCTTGTCTTAAAAGACGCAAAAAATGTGTTAGAAATTGGTGCAGCAATTGGCTATAGTGCGATTAGTATGGCGTTAAATACTAAGTGTCATGTGACCACAATTGAACGCGATCAGGCAATGGTTAAGCAGGCAAAAATCAACATATCTGATGCAAACTTAGATACGCACATAACTGTTATCGAGGCAGATGCACTGACCTTAGACGTCAGTGAACTACCGATGTTTGATGTGCTCTTTATTGATGCGGCTAAGGCCCAATATATTAAGTTTTTTGAAAAATATGCACCCTTTGTGAAACCAGGGGGCTTAATTATCACAGATAACTTATTATTTCATGGCTTAATCGATCAAGAAGTGGAAAGTCGTAATTTGCGTCAGCTATTACGAAAACTAGATACGTTTAATCAATATATACTAACACGTGATGATTATATAACAGAAATATACCGTATTGGTGATGGTATGAGTGTGAGTATTAAAAGGAAGTGATTATATGCGTTTTATCGTTCCAATGCATGATGAAACCAATTTATTAGCATTACACAAAGCGGGAGCTGATGGGATAATTTTACAACATGAAGCGATTAGTCCGCGATTAGTGAGTTCATATGATAAAGAATCGATGGAAAGCATTATTGCGACCTGTCAAGAACACAATATAGATGTATTTTTACATCTTAATGTGATGATGCATCAAACACATATTCCGGTAGTTAAAGACTTTTTAGTCTTTGCTAAAGAACAGAATATTGATGGGATTATTTTTGGTGATATTGGTGTATATCAACTGGCCAAAGACTTAGACATTCATAAGAAACTATACTTTCAACCCGGAACATTAACCACCAATGTCTATGATGCAAAATTTTGGCATGAAAACAATATTAAAGGTATGTTCGCCGCAAGAGAAATCACGACAACAGATATTGTAACGATTGCGAAAGAAAGCCCCATTGAAACTGCCATTATTGGGCAT
>JAASSV010000177.1 GCA_021767685.1 Caryophanales bacterium
GGTTTAAGACCGATAACACCATTTGTTCGTGATGGAGACATAATACTACCGGCAGTTTCAGTTCCAATGGTAACAGGTGCTAATCGTAAACTAGCCGCAACAGCACTACCTGTTGAACTTCCTGATGGATCTTCTTTAACATTCCAAGGACAACGCACATATCCACCATATGAAGAGTATCCGTTAACATTATTTAGGGTCATAAAGTTTGCTAGTTCAGTCAAATTGGTTTTTCCTAGGATTACTGCACCTTCATCAAGTAGTTTCTTTACTAATACGGCATCATCTTTAGCGTAATGATCTTTAAATGCTAAAGCGCCAGCTGTTGTGTGCATTTTTCCTAGTGTTGAAATATTATCTTTTAATAATACAGGAATACCATGTAATTGACCAGTTTGTGTTTTATTTGCTCTATCAAAGTCACGTTGTTGTGCTTGGCTAAGTGCGTCAGGGTTCACTTCTAAGACACTATTGTATGCTTCATTACCTTGGTCTACTTTAGCTATTCGGTCTAAATAATAAAGTGTCAATGAATAAGACGTTAGTTTTCCTTCTTGCATTAATACTTGTAATTCTTCAATAGATAGTTCATGATAGTTCGACATCGTTATTCCTCCTTTTTACTATTATATCATACTATGATAAAACTGGCGTTTTTTGATTGTTAGATTACTGTTTTTTTAGTATAATGATACTGGTGATTAGATGAAAGCAGACTTACATATGCACACAACTTATTCTGATGGTAGAAAGTCACCTGAAGAAGTAATTAAACGTGCGAAAGCAAAAGAAATTGATATTATTGCAGTAACTGATCATGATACAGTGTCAGGGGTAGATCACATTAAGAAACTCGCGGATAAAGCAGGCATTACCTATATACCTGGTGTAGAATTATCTACAGTTGAAGATAATAAAAGTGTTCATATCTTAGGGTATTTTCGTGATGACTCTTACAAAAAAGATGAGATCCAAGACTACTTTAAATTTATCAAAGAAGCACGTGAAAAACGTGCCAAAAAGATAATCAAGAATTTGAAGCAATATTTTGATATTGAGATAACCTATGAGCGCGTTCATGATATTGCAAATGGGATCATTGCTCGTCCACATATTGCAAAAGCTATTATTGAACAATATCCAGAATATACCCATGATGATATATTTGATACCATGATTGGTGATACATGTAAAGCTTATGTCCCAACAAGTGAACTTGATGTTGCCTCAGGCATCAAATTATTAAGAGATCATAATTGTTTGGTTGTTTTAGCCCATCCAACATTGCTAAAACCTAACATTAAAGACAAAGTACTCTCTTATAATTTTGATGGCTTAGAAGCGAAATATTACAGGAATCAACCTGGAGATGAAAAATATTTTAGAGAACTTGCTGAAAGCCGTAATATGCTAATTACAGCAGGTAGTGATTATCATGGCATTGAGGGTGACACAAAACATGGTGATCTAGGTGACGTTACTTTAACAGGTGAAGATTTAAATCAATTTCTAAAAAACTTATAATTATATGGTTAAAATGCACAGATTGCGTTATAATAAAACTACATAAAGGATGTGATGATTATGATGGAAAGTAGAGCCGTAAGAGAGACCTTACGCTATAAAGACCGCGGAGAGATTGAATATGTTATAATGGAAGGCTTTGATGGGGCAGGAGACTGCTTAACCTTAAATTACAAAGATGATGAGAAAGAGTATACATGGGAATATCATTTTCAGAATGATGGAAAAAGCCCATTACAACATATCAAAGATACCAGTTATGAACAACTTAAAAAGGGGTTTGTTGAGAACCTTTATGAACGAGGATATAATCCTCATAAAGGAGAATACCAATTATTAAAAGAATCCATTGTTATTTTTGTGAGTCATAAAAAATATATCGTGGATATTTGCAAAATGAACGGATTATGCTAAAGATCAGCCAAGGCTGATCTTTTTATTTTCCACTATCTCCATAGTTTGATAAAACACGTGCGCTTGGATCTGTCACTTGACACCCTTCCCATTCTTTATTAGGCATCCAGTAGTCCTTGATTAAGTGACTGTGCTTAGCATAATATTGTTCAAAGATTTCTCTGTATAACAAGGCTTCTTTAGATGATGGCATTGGGGCATAGTTAATTCGTTTTTGTTGATACTCTCTATCTGTATAATATTCCTCTGCATACGCTTTTAACTCATCAACTAAAGAATGTCCTACTGCATCAGAAAATGCTGCTTTTTCGCGATATAAGATGTCATGAGGTAAATAACTGTTATTATCAAATGCTTTACGTAATATATATTTCCCCATTTGATATTTGTTCATTTTAAAGAGGGGATCGATTCTTAGAACATATGAGGCAAAATCAGGATCACCAAATGGCACTCTTGCTTCTAAGGAGTTCGCTGCTAAACAACGATCAGCACGGAGGACATCATACATATATAACTCTTTAACACGCTTTATACTTTCTTCTTGAAAAGCTTCTTTTGATGGGGCAAAATCAGTGTATTTATATCCAAAAAGTTCATCACTAACTTCACCGGTTAATAACGCTTTAATCGGTGTATTTTTATGGATATATTTAGCTAATAAATACATCCCAATACTTGCTCTTATAGTGGTAATATCATAACTTTCAATTGCATAAATAACGGAATCCAATGCGGCGATAACATCCTCTTTTGTTATTGTCACCTCAGTATGATCAGTGCCTAAATAATCTGCTACTTGCTTGGCATATTTTAAATCAATTGGATCAGTATCCATTCCGATACTGAAAGTCTTGATTGGCGTCGTTGTAAACTTTTGCGCTATGGCACACACAAGAGAAGAATCAAGTCCACCACTTAATAAAAATCCCAGGGGTGCGTCACTATTGAGTCGTTTTTTTACAGCCGAAACCAGCTTGTCATGAATGTTTTCTTGAATCTCTTCAAAAGAGTGTTTATGATAATCTGTATACTTTGTTAAGGTACTATATTCAACAAAGCGAC
>JAASSV010000178.1 GCA_021767685.1 Caryophanales bacterium
TAACATATCTTCTTGTTTAACTTTACGTTTAATCTCTCCTTTGACAAAGAGCAACCCTTCATCCTTGCCACCAGCTATTCCGATATCAGCACTCCTTGCTTCACCAGGACCATTAACCGCACAGCCCATAACCGCAACTGTAATATCCGCATCCAACGTCTCAAGGTAGTCTTCCACCGCTTCAACTAAGGGAAACATATCATATTGAAGACGCCCACATGTCGGACAACTGACGATGTTTGGTTTATGATAAAGTCCAATACTTGCGAGTAACTCCTTCGCGACTCTTACCTCTTCAACGGGATCCGTTGATAAACTAACCCGAATGGTATCCCCAATTCCCTCATAGAGTAAGATTCCTAGACCAACAGCGCTTTTAATCGTTCCGCTAAATTTGGTCCCGGCTTCCGTTATCCCTAAATGTAGCGGATATGGAAATATCTCAGACGCTAATCGGTAAGCTTCAACTGTCATTGGCACCTCAGAGGCTTTTAATGAAATTGCAATATCTGTGAAATCGAGTTTTTCTAATAAGGAAACATGATATTTGGCACTTTCAACCATCCCTTTGGCAGTTTTACCATAGGTTTTTAAGATTGATTTTTCCAGCGAACCAGCATTGACTCCGATACGAATTGGGACGTTATGTTTCTTACACGCTTCAACGACTTGTTTTATACGCTTGTCATCACCGATATTACCAGGATTAATCCGAATCTTATGAATCCCATTTTCAATCGCTTTAAGTGCTAATCGGTAATCAAAATGAATATCAGCAACAAGAGGTACTGTAACGCGATCAATAATATCTTTTAATGCGTCTGCGTCATCGTGATCAAAAATCGCTAATCTGACAATGTCAGCCCCCGCAGTTGCGAGCGTATTGATTTGTCTGATTGTCGCTTCAATATCGTTTGTTTTTGTAGTGGTCATCGTTTGAATTACAACATCTTCTTGACCACCAATTTGTACATCATTTACAAAAATAGATTGTGTGTCATTTCGTCTCATGTTATCACCAGTTTCATTATACAATAGTTTGACAAAAAAGTCATAACCTATTGCTTTTTTCATAAATAAATGATATATTAATATAGACTTTTGGTAAGGAGGAATACTATGAGAACACAATACACATTAAAATGTACAGAATGCGGTAATGAAAATTATCGATTCGATAAAAATAAACGGACACATTCGAGCCGTATGGAAATGCAGAAGTATTGTCCTAAATGTAATAAAAAGACACTTCATAGAGAGAAAAAATAACAAAAAACTTCTTGCAAAGAAGTTTTTTTCATAAGAGGTGAAACAATGAAAGAATGGGTAATTGGAATTGATATTGGTGGAACCACTGTCAAAATAGGTAAGTTTAATCTCACAGGAGAATTAATTAAAAAGTGGGAAATACCAACAAATACAAGTGATAATGGATCACACATATTAAACGACATATATGCATCTATTAAACAAGAAATACCTAATTTAGATGCGATTCAAGGCTATGGATTTGGTGTACCGGGTCCAGTTCATGACAACTTTATTGAAGTTGCTGTCAATCTTGGTTGGAAAGATGTTAATTTACCAAAAACCTTTGGTGATTTAGTCAATAATGATAATGTTGTTGTGGCTAACGATGCCAATGTCGCTACACTTGGTGAAGCGGCACACGGTGCTGCTAAAGGATTATCAAACGTTGCTCTAATAACGTTAGGTACTGGTGTTGGTAGCGGGTTAGTTATTAACAATATGATTATTGATGGCGTGAATGGTAATGCTGGTGAAATTGGTCATATGGCAATCCATTCAAATTATCACTTCCCATGTAATTGTGGCAATGTGAACTGCTTAGAAACCTTTGCTAGCGCATCTGGTGTAAGAAACTTATATCATGCAATTGCAGAAAACTATACCGGACATTCTTTATTAGATGATATTGATCATCCAAGTGCTAAGCAAATTTTTGATACCGCAAAAGAAGGCGACAAGCTTGCCTTACAAGTTGTTGAAGAAGTAGCGGATGCAATCGGATATGGATGTCATGTCTATGCTATGCTAGTTAATCCAAAACGCATTGTTTTGGGTGGAGGGTTAGCTAAGGCAGGAGACTTCTTACTATCACGTGTTCAAAAGGCTTTCTTAGGTTACGTTTTCAACCCTGTTAAAGATACTGAGATTGTATTAGCCACACTAGGTAACGATGCCGGAATTTATGGGGCTGCTGAGATGGTGAGAACATAATGGTTCATGCCATCATAAATTTCTTTACAGAGAACACCTATATTGTTAATGAAGATAAACATTGTTTTATTATTGATCCCGGTGCTGATTTAAAAGAAATCGTCTCATATATTGAAACAGAGGACCTAATTGTCGATGGTATATTATTAACACATGGACACTTTGATCATATCTTATATATTAACGAAGTTGTTAACACATATCAATGTCCTGTATTTATCCATGAAGACGAACGGAACTTCTTATTTGATCCGTCACTCAACTTATCATCAACAATTAGTAAGAACATTGTCTTTCAACACAAGCATTTAATTGAAACTTTCCAAACGCCATTTACCATCAAACTAAATGATGTCTCGATCACTGCTTATCATACCCCAGGTCACACGCGCGGGGGCGTTATTTATCATTATAAAGATATGGTATTCACGGGTGATACATTATTTAAAGGAACAATCGGTCGAAGTGATTTACCAACATCAGATAAAAAAGCATTAATGTCATCATTAAAACACATTAAAACGACGTTTGATGACAATACCCTACTTTACCCTGGTCATGGATCATTTACGACGCTAATTGAAGAAAAAACTGACAATCAATACTTGAAAATACTGTAAAAAAGCCATAAAAAGGCTTTTTTTTATGTTTTTAGCACTCATAACTTGACAGTGCTAATTTTATATTATATAATA
>JAASSV010000179.1 GCA_021767685.1 Caryophanales bacterium
CAGTGTGTTTGATTAATTGATCATTTGCGATGACTCTTTCGGCAATTTGGATGGTATTTTCAACAATAACAGGATTTGTTTTACCGGGCATGATGGTGGAACCATCTTGTCGTTTTTCTAATGTGATTTCACCAATACCGCCGTTAGGACCGGAAGATAAAAAACGAAGATCTTGAGATATTTTAATTAAATTAGTAGCAGCCACACTTAATAAGCTAGATGTTTCAGTAAATGCATCTAAGTTTTGTGTGGTATCAATCAAGTTATCACTTCTAGCTAAGCCAATCTGTGCCTTTTGTTGAAGCGTATTAAGTAATTTGAAACCAAATTTTAGTGGCGCATTAATACCAGTACCAATTGCGGTACCACCGATATTAACATACCGTAATCTCTCTTCTACTTTATATATCCGCCAGCGATCGCGACTTGTCACATCAGCATATGCCGAAAACATTTGTGATGCTAGAATCGGAACAGCATCCATCATTTGGGTTCGTCCAAGTTTAAGAATATGGCGGTTTGTTGATTCTTTATCTTGAAAACTTTCTTGTAGTTTACTATATTCATCAGCTAATTCTCTAACCAACCGGATACAGGCAATTTTTAATGCTGTGGGATAGGTATCGTTGGTTGATTGATGCAGATTGACATCATCAATTGGATGACAATACTCGTACTGATGTTTCTTATGGTTCATATATTCTAATGCTATATTACTAATGACTTCATTTACATTCATGTTGGTACTTGTTCCCGCACCACCTTGATACTTATTAACGACAAACTCTTGATCATATTTTTGATCTAAAATATCATCGCATGCTTGAATGATGGCGCGTGATTTTTCAACAGATAAGTACCCAAGTTGTTGATTGGTAATCGCTGCACATTTTTTTATTAATACATAGGCATAGATTAACTCTTTACTAACCGTTTGATCAGATACATTAAAATTCTCTAGTGCTCTCGCTGTAAATGGACCATAATATCTATTTTCATCTATATTTAGTGTCCCAAGCGAATCTTTTACTGTGATCATGATTAAAAGAACAAGTCCCGTTCACCGGCGATAATCCGGTCGATATTATGAAGTAGCTTATCTTTCACTGTTGTGTGTTTGATATTCTCGGCATGTTCTTTCACAAATGATAATCCGTTATCTTTTAATGACTCATCACCATAATCCATTATGTATTCGGTTAGTGTCATCAATGCATTAGGCTCACAGATTAATCCGATCTTACCACTTTTAGCTAAACGCATAAAGCGATCTCCTGTTCTCCCATTACGGTAACAAGCTGTGCAATACGATGGAATATGCCCTTTTTCCATCAATGCTTTATTAACTTCTAGAACACTGCGTTCATCCGCTAACTCAAACTGGTCTGGTTCATGTTCATATGTTTCATCATGATACCCACCAACATCAGTTTTACTGCCAGCACTGACTTGAGATATTCCATGTTCTATGAGTTCACTACGCATATCTATCGGTTCTCTGGTAGAGAGAATCATTCCAACATAAGGAACGCTTAATCTTAGTATTGTAACGAGGCGTTTAAACTCTTCATCAGTTACCATATGAGGATAATCCTTTAATGACATTCCGGTTGCCTTTTTTAATCTAGGCACACTAATGGTATGAAACCCAACGCCATAAGTATCTTCTAAATAGGCGTTATGCATAATTAATGCCATGACTTCAAACTTCCAATCCGCTAAGCCAAACAATACACCAGCTCCAACATCGTCAATTCCTGCTTTAAATGCTCTGTCAAAGGCATGTAGGTGATACTCATAGTCACCTTTCAAACTCTTTGGATGTTGATCATAGTAAGCATCCTGGTCGTAGGTTTCTTGGAATAAAATATAAGTTCCAATACCAACATCTAATAGTCGTTTATAATTCTCTTCTGTAGTCGCTGCTATATTGACATTAATCCGTCGAATCGATGAGTGTTCGTAGATCGTTTCTATTGCTTTGACCACATAATCAATTGGGGTTTCTGTTGGATGTTCACCACACTCTAAAGCTAACCGCTTATGTCCTAGTTTTTCTAGTAACTTTGCTTGTTCTTTAATCGCATCAAAAGACAATTTTTTACGTGGAAATACATTGTCTCTTCTATACCCACAATATTTACAGTTATTAACACAATGGTTAGATATATAAAGCGGGGCAAACATGACAACACGATCGCCATATATTTCTTGTTTAATTTGTCCTGCGACATCATATATCTTCTCTAAGTGTTCAGCATTTTCTGCGTTTAGTAATACAGCAATTTCATGGTAAGATAATCTTTCTCTTTTTGCGGCTTTCTTTATAACTTGGTCAACTTCTTTTGCTGTTGGCTCTTTCGCATTTTCTAAAATATCATATATTTGTTTTTTATCGATCATAATATCCTCTTCTTTCAATATCGATATGATCACCAACACCAAAATCAGCTTTATGGTGATATTGTTTTATCTTACCTTGAACACATAAATAACACGTACTAATTGTGTCATTCACACATATTTTATTTTGATATATTTCATAATCTTTTTTGTATTCTGTTGGTCCAACATTTGGCATAAATACATTCGCACCTGCGAGTAGACCTTCTTCACGGCCGGTCTTATTGATACTTCCGAGTGCGGTTGTACTTGGTAACAAGACTTTAGGTAACATCAACCTAACTATAGCCAACATCACCAGGGTTTCCGTTAGCGTCCCATTCGGATTTCCTTTTAATTTGGTTTGGTTATGGCATATATAAGGTCCAATACCAATCATATGTGGGTTAAGTCGTTTTAAAAACTTTAAGTCCATGACTAAGTCTTCATTAGTTTGTCCTGGTAAGCCAACCATAAATCCAGCCCCAACTTGAAAGCCAATCTCCTTTGAGTCTTCTAAGCATTGGCGGCGCCTTTC
>JAASSV010000180.1 GCA_021767685.1 Caryophanales bacterium
ACAAGCATTAGTGACGGAAGTACTTATCCATTAGGTCAACTTGTTACCTTTGATCAAGTGGACACCACTATTTTAACTTATTATTACAATAATGACCCTGCCGCATACTTATCGATTACACCCCATCATAACCGAGATATTGTTGATATTGAAGAGGATATCAAAGCACAACTATCAGATAACACGAGTGTTGAATTTACAGGAGAAAACGAGTTGTTTATCACATTGTCAAATGCGCTATTAATCGCCGGTGGTATCGCCGTTGTGATAATGTATTTATTACTCGCACTACAGTTTCGGCATATGTTATATCCATTAATCATTTTTACAACAATTCCACTTGCCTTTATCGGAAGTTTAAGTGGGTTACTCATTTTCAACTATGATATCACCGTATCCGCATTGATTGGAATGGTGAGTTTAATTGGGGTTACGGTTAATATTGGTATTTTACTGATTGAAGAAATCATCAAGCAAACACAACTTCTTCCATTAGAAGCCGCATGTATCATTGGAACAAAACATCGAATAAGACCAATATTATTAACCAGTATGACAACGATTTTAGGATTGATTCCGTTATATATTACGGGGGGAGATTTCTTCCGTCCACTTGCTGTTACATTCATATTTGGCATGATTTTTGCGACACTTTTAAGTCTTTTTGTCATCCCTATGATGGTCTATCTAAGCCAAAAAGCAAAATTGTGACATTATATCACTTTTTTCTAGTATAGTTATTTACAAACTGTTTCAAAATGGTATACTAGGTTAGTGAGAAGGTGATAGACATGAGTGTCGATGATAAAAAACGGTATTTAATTTTAAAAGATCCTAACATTTATAAAGGACTTATTCTACTAGCATTTCCATTAATGTTAAATAACTTAATAAGAACGTTCCATGATTTAATCGATATGTATTTCGTATCACAAATAGACGGACATGCATCAGAAGCAATTACTTCTATCGGGGTAACGTTCCCGATTACATTTACCTATATTTCATTAGGGATGGGATTGAGTGTGGCAGGTACTGCCTTAATCAGTCAACTTTATGGTTCCGGCCAATTTGAAAAGAGTCGTGAATACGCAACGCATTTAGTGATGATTGCGCTAGTTATTGGACTTATTATGAATGTTCTAGGCTTCTTCTTAGCTGATCCAATTATGCATCTAATGGGAGCTGAAGGGTTCACACTAGAAAATAGTATTGGTTATTTAAGAATTCGTGCATTTGAACTTCCCTTCTTATTTTTATTCTTTGCTTTTACAGCCATCAGACAAAGTAGTGGCGATACTATTACCCCAGTTATTTTAGGGGTTGTAGCGATGGTTTTAAATACGATTTTATCGCCTATCATGATTGTTGACCAGTTAGATCTATTTCAAGATGTAACATTGTTCAATAGATCTCTTGCTTTTACGATTAACGGTCTTGATTTAGGGGTTAGAGGGGCATCACTAGCGACAGTCGTTGCGAATGTAGTCATTATGCCATTTGCCTTTGTATTATTAATAAAATCTAAAACGGGTATCCATATTTATAGTAAATATGTGAAACCCAATATGGAGATTGTCAAAGAAATAATACAAACCGCCATTCCTGCGTCATTTGGACAAGCAATTACAGCAATCGGCTTTGGTGTATTGAATGGATTTATCTTATCCTATGGTGAAGAAACAGCTGCTGCATTCAATATAGGAAACCGGATTGCAAGTATGTTCTTACATCCAGTTATGGCAATTGGCGGGGTATTAAGTGCTTATATCGGACAAAATATTGGAAACTTGAATCCAGAACGTGCAAAAGAGACATTCTATAAAGGATTACGTTTAAGTTTGGTCTTAATGACCTCTATGGCAACCATTGGATTCTTTGTTAGGGAACCTATGGCTCGAATCTTTCTAGCTGATAATCCGTTCGCCTTAGACTTAGCGGTTACTTATATGTATTACTTATTTATTGGGTTACCTCTTATGGCTATCTTTCAAACCTATATTGGTGTTTATAACGGAAACGGTAAGACACAACTTACCTTCTGGCTTGGTATTATTCGACTTTGGGGTATTCGTATCCCATTAATCTTAGCCTTTAAAAACTTAACTAACTTAGGAAGTAGCGGAATTTGGTATGCGATGTTAAGTAGTAATGTCATCATCGCGGTAATTGGCTTCTTCTTATATAAACTCTATATCAACTTTGAACCAAAAGTTAATGTAGAACCAACCGTTGTTTAAATAGGTTTAGATAAATATATTAAAGAATGATTTTTCCTAAATCATTCTTTTTTTATGGTTTTTTATGCATAAAAAAACTGTATCCTTAAGCAAAATTGCTTTTACGGATACAGTTTTATATTATTAACTATTCTTCTTTGTCGGTGTCATCCTCGTTTAAAACTTTTTTCAGTCCACGTTCGATACGATTACCATACTCTAATGATTCATCATATTTAAAATGGATTTGAGGACTCTTTCGCATATGAACACGTTGTGCGAGTAATGTTCTTACATATTTTTTTGAATGTTCTAATGCACGGCGTGCTTCTTGTTTTTTCTCTTCGTCACCTAAGATTGTATAGTATACCGTTAAGTGACTGTAGTCATTCGTTAATTTGACAGCGGTTATCGTGATAAATCCAATCCGATCATCTTTGACATCGGTTTGATAGATTTTAGAGAGTTGACGTTGAATGTCGGTTTGTAAATGATCAACTTTACTCATTAGGTACGTTTCACTTCACGTTCGACAGATGCTTCTATGACATCGCCGACTTTAATATCGTTAAATCGTTCAATCATAATACCACATTCAAATCCTTGTCTCACTTCTTTAACGTCATCCTTGAAGCGTTTTAATGATGCCATTTTACCTTCAAAGACAACAATTCCATCACGAATAACTC
>JAASSV010000181.1 GCA_021767685.1 Caryophanales bacterium
AAACGGAATAACAAATTCATCCCATATTTTTTCTTTATGGTTTGCTTTTACACCAGCAATTGGATCCTCATAGAATGGTCCTTTTGCTTGTGTCATAACATCATAATGTTTTTGGATACGTTCCCAGTTTTTATCTCGGTCCATACCATAATAACGTCCACCAACTGTGGCTATCTTACCATAGTTGATTTCATCCATATAATCTAACAGTTCTTGAATATACTCAGGCGCTGAATCTGGCGCAACATCGCGTCCATCTAATAACGCATGAACGTATGTGTCTTTAACACCTTTGTCTTTCGCTAAATCAAGAAATGCTTTGATGTGTAAAATGTGACTGTGCACACCACCATCACTCAATAATCCCATAATATGGAGTTTTGAGTCATTATCTTTGACGTTTTTAATCGCGTCAAGGTACGCTTCATTCTCAAAGAATGATCCATCCTCAATCGCTTTGTTAATTCGTGTTAATGATTGGTAAACAACACGTCCAGCACCTAAGTTCATGTGCCCAACTTCACTGTTCCCCATTTGTCCTTCTGGTAATCCAACACTTAATCCATCTGCATGCATTGTATTTGTTGGATATTCTTTCATTAATAAATCGACATTAGGTGTATTTGCCATTTTCACGGCATTCCCTGTCTCATTTTCTTCTAGTCCAAACCCATCCATTACTATAAGCGCTACGGGTTTCTTCATAGTTATCACCTCTAACAACCACATTATAGTATAAAATACCTAAAATTCATAGTAATATAGCCTATGTGATAGCGTTTACACATTTTGGTGTTTGTATTTCTTTTCTATGAAAAGTATATTATAATACTAATGAGGTGATTTTATGGCACAACTTCATTTAGAAACCGTGCATCGGATATTAAAAGAACATGCCGGACAAACAACATATAATTATACGGTTCCTGATTTATGGAACTGTTTTGACTACAATCCAGATAAATTTATTAAAACACCGGACAACGAGTTGATTGTTGATCCGTATGATTTTTATGCGTCATTAATTGAGTCTTATATCCTACCAAACAAGGAAGCGGATAAGGATTACTTATCAAGTTATGCGCAATTATCAGGTCAACCCCTAAAGAAACGGAATTACTTACCAGGCGACTGGATTAAGAAAAGTATTCTTTACTCAACGATGATTCGTGCGAGTAGCGCATGGGATCATGACCGTACAGGCGCACTTGAAGATGACAATATTTATCATATGCGTGAAACCGGAAGTTTCATCAAGATGCTTGCCCTTCTTCCGTTGTTAAAGAAAATGGGTGTTGATGTTGTTTATATGTTACCAATATCACTTTTTAGTTTAAAAGATAAAAAAGGTGACTTAGGGAGTCCTTATGGAGTAAAGAGTTTTACTAAGTTAGATCCAAACTTAAAAGATAGTTTGATGGGCGATGAGATGACTGTTGATGACGAGTTTAAAGCTTTCGTTGAAGCATGTCATATACTTGATATGAAAGTCATTATTGATATTATTCCAAGAACAAACTCAGTCGATAGTGATTTAATCAGAAGTCATCCCGAATGGTTTTATTGGATTAAGGCCAGTGAATATGATCAGTATAAAACACCAACGATTCCTGGAATTCCACCAACATCGACACCAACAATTGATATGATGGAACGCGTCTATAATGATCCTGATACCTTACGTCATATCAATATGTTCCAATATGATCCCAAAACACAAGATCCTGAGTTATGGGAAACGATTAAACGTAAGAAAAATCTATCTAAAGCCATTGAAGAAGCCTATGATTTACGTGTCGCGCCAGCCTTTAGTGATTATATTAATGATCCACAACCGCCATGGACTGATGTCACATTCTTCAGAATGTATGAAGACTTTCCAAAAGATACACGCAAGTTTTTAGATACAACAGACCGTCCACCATATATTTTATACGATACAATAAAATCAAATATGTATGCGGGAGACAAGCCAAATATGGGACTTTGGAATAAGTTAGCTGATATTGTCCCTGCCTATCAACGGGCGTTTGGTATTGATGGTGCGCGTATTGACATGGGACATGCATTACCGCGTGAATTATTACATTTAATCATTAATAAAGCGCGAAAAAATGATCCTGATTTTTGTTTTATTGCCGAAGAATTACAACCGCAAAATGCCGATAAAGCCCGTGAGAATAAATATAATTTAATCATTAGTAATGGCTTTGTGATGGAGCCCCGTTTCTTTGAAGGTAAACTGTTAGAGTTTATGCATCAAAGTATCAACTTACCGATTCCCGTCCTCGCCATGGGAGAAAGCCATGATACTCCGCGTCTAGCAGCCCGTGAAGGTGGACCAACGACGGCACGATTACTCAGTGTGTTAAACTATTTCATGCCAGAAGCAGTTCCGTTTATTAATAGTGGTCAAGAAGTCTATGAAACACAACCGATGAATACGGGACTTGATTGCCGAGATAATGAACAGTTTATGTTAGATCCGCATGATCCTTATTATGGTAAACTCGCATTATTTGATAAATACGAGTTTCACTACACCAATGATCGTCGATGGGAATTACCTGACATTCTAGATTTTATTCATCCAATCCGCAAGAAATACTTACCACAAATCACAAATAAAAAATACTTTGTGCCACTTTATGGGGATAATCACCCAGATACATTAATTGGCCTAGGATACTATAAAAATACGAAACGAAAAGAACACAATATGTTAATCGTGTTAGCAAATAGTAACCCTTATGATGAGGTGAAGCGCCCAATTCATATCCATGAGTTACGTGACAAATCACAAAACAAAGCAACAGTTGGAAACTTACTCTTCTCTACGCATGAGGGACCAAGACCATTTACCCAGTTCTTTGATGAGAACACCTTAGATATTCATTTAGGGCCT
>JAASSV010000182.1 GCA_021767685.1 Caryophanales bacterium
AAGAAGATTTGTATGCGTATCTTCACTAGGGTCGTAGATGACAATTTCATTTTCTTCATAATCTTCTGGAACATAGGTTGTTGCGCCAGCACGATCAAACCCAACTTCCATTTCTTCGCGTCCTATAAGAATAGGGAGATTAACAAGTTGATCGGTTTCTATCTCAGATAACTCAGCACGGAATCCGTTACTGATAGATAATACGAGTCCAATACCAATAATACCGACACTTGCTGCTAAAGCCGTAATAATAGTTCTCAGTTTTTTTGTTTTTAAATTGTTAAAAGACAATTTTAAAGCCGTCAAGAAACTCATCGAAGTCCGACTTGGATTATATTCACGATCCGTTCTGATAACGTCTTGTTGAGTGGTTTCATTAATGACTTCTCCATCTTTTAATTCAATGGTTCTTGATGCATACTCATCAGCATACATTTTGGCATGGGTTACCATAATAACGAGTTTTTCTTTACCCACTTCTTGTATTAGCGATAATATCTCATGGGCTGTTTCACTATCCAGTGCACCTGTTGGTTCATCGGCTAAGATGACATCAGGATTATTAACAAGCGCTCTCGCAATCGCTACACGTTGTTTCTCACCGCCAGATAATTTTGTTGGTCGTTTATTGACATGGGATGATAATCCAACACGATCTAACACTTCAAGCGCGCGTTCTTTTCTTTCATGCGGAGTAACACCAGATAATGTCATTCCTAACTCAACATTATCTAATACAGACAAATGATTAATTAGATTATAACTTTGAAAAATAAACCCAATACTATGATTACGGTACGCATTCCAATCGGCTTCTTTAAAATCTTTTGTGCTTACCCCATTGATTAATAAGTCGCCTTCAGAATAGCGATCAAGTCCACCAATAATGTTTAATAACGTCGTTTTTCCACATCCACTTGGTCCTAATATGGCAACAAACTCACCAGGATGCATTTCAATATTAATATCATTAACTGCTCGGAATAACCGGTCCCCAACATGATAATCTTTTGCAATATTCTTTAGTTTTAACATCTCTCTCACCTCAGTTAACTTTATTATACACCATAAGTGCCCTAATGGAATTCGATAAGCAAAAAATATTACCATATAAAAAAAGCACTTCAATGAAGTGCTTTAACAATATTATGATATATTACTTGGCAACTATCCAATATAAGATAACACCAATGACAGGGATAGCTATGATAATAATCACCCATATGAATCGATTTAAGTAACGTGGTCGATGTCCAAAAAGAACGGACAACAGGGTCATAATGACCACTATTGTCCAAAATGTAATGATAAATCCTTGTGATAAGGCATTAGATAATAAATACACTTTAATCACGATTTAGTTCGTTGGATTATTGTCATTACTTGGTTTGTACTCATCTGGATCAACTTCGTCAATTGCATTATCGCGCATCTCATTTGCTCGTTGTTGGTAAGCGTCAACCATCATACCAATATTGTTAATGTATTGACTGCGAATCGCATCATAATCTGGTGTTTCTACTTCACCATTTTCAACAGCCTGTTCATGTTGTTGCACTTGGTTTTGAACAGTTGCTTTCATTTGTTGTTGTAATGCGATTGCTTCATCTTTTCGTTGTTCTACAAATGCTTCTACAGTTTCTCGATGAGCTGTTGTAATTAACTCCATTAAGTCATTCATTGGCATTTCTGCAAGTTCTTGTTCAGTTAAGGTTTCATCAGTAGCTAATGCTGATTGAACCATTCTTGCTTTACCAATTGAAATGTCATATTGATCAGCTAATGTTTGTAACTCTTCATAAACGATTTGACCGGATAAGACTGCTCCACCAATTTTATGCTCTTCTAAAAAGTTTTGAGCACGTGTTTCAGCTTGAGTTTGCAGTTGATTTTCAACAGCCATATCATCATTACCAAATGTAATAATAACTGTATTATCAGTCGTTGACACATCGATATAGCCAGTTTGTACTGCTGCATTCATAAATGTATCAATCGCGTCTTCATAGTGCATACCGACAAAATCAATATCCCCTGCAGCAATTTCAGCGTCTGCATTATTAAATGTATAGCTAATAACATTATCTTCATCATCTAATACAAACTCAATTGATGGGTTAATATCAATCACCAATAATGATTCACCTTGTGCTTCTTCTATGGTAGATGAGCATGCAATCAAGGTAACACTCAACACTAATGCAATGATTAATCCAAATAATTTTTTCATAATATCAACTCCTTCATTCATATATACAATGTAAACTTCTTTTTTTCTACTTTTTTAAAAAAGATGATATACAAGGGCGTGTATATCATCTTTAAACTAAGGGAGGATTCTTAAATTATAGAACCCAAAAGGATTATTTTATATGGAAAGATAAGATAGTTTACATATAATGTGGCTTGGGTTAGGGTTTTACTCAGCACACAACAATAAAAACTATCCCACCCTTCATACATATATACAGAATAGTAGTAAAATTTTCTCCTTTTTTATAAAAAAAGTTTGGAAAATCCAAACTTTAATCTGTTTTGCGACGTTTATAGTTTTTCAATTTAGCTTTATGCTCATACATTTTGTTGTCTGCATCAATTATCTTTCCTTCAAAATCTTGAGAATTATTATGGCTAATCCCAAAACTAAATTTAAGTTGTGTAACAATATCATTTTTACTTTCTTTAAGAAATTGAGCAAACTGTGATAATAGTTGACGGATTGAGTTGTTACTTTTGTCATTGATCACGATTAAAAACTCATCTCCACCAAAACGACATACAAGTGCATTCTCATCAAAGACTATCTTTAGAATGTTAGAAAATTCAATAATGACCTTGTCCCCCTCAATATGACCATATTGATCATTGATATCTTTAAAATCATTAATATCAATAA
>JAASSV010000183.1 GCA_021767685.1 Caryophanales bacterium
CCCTTAACCTACATGGTCTTAATGTCGATTTAGCCAGTATCTCAGGACATAAATTCCATGCACCAAAAGGGATTGGATTACTCTATATCAAATCGGGCATCACAATTGAAAATCTCATTCACGGCGGCCAACAAGAAAATGGTCTACGTAGTGGAACTGAAAACATTCCATATATTGTCGGTATCGCAGAAGCCATAGAGGCAGGGATGGAAGATATTGTTCATTATCGGCAATACTTAGATCAGTTAAGTCACTATTTCTTATCACAACTTGATGACGCAAACATTGACTATATTTTAAATGGCCCACCGATAGGAAAAGAAAGATTACCTGGTCATCTTAATCTAGCGTTTAAAGGACTAGATAATACCGATATCACTTTCTATCTTAATAAAGCACACATTTATGCTTCTACGGGAAGTGCCTGCGATAGCGAATCGATTTTACCTAGTCATGTCTTACAACAATTAAAGTTATCAGATGATTATCTTAATGGAGCGATTCGTTTCTCCATGGGATCGCATACCACAAAAGAACAGATTACTTACACTACACAAGAACTCATCAAAATCATAAAAAAATTAAGCGCAAATCGTTAATCAAACAACGATTTGCGCTCTTCTTTTGTCAATGGTCTAACATCACCTGGAGATAACCTGTCATCAAGAACAAGTCCTCCAATTTGTGTGCGCTTCAAAGCCACAACGTTATGGTTAAAATGCGCAACCATCTCTTTTATTTGGTGGTGTTTTCCTTCATGAATTGCGATTTCTATTTTTGTTGGTTCTAATGCTTTTACACGAACATTATTAGGAACATATGGACGATCGCGTTGATCATACAAGGTATACTCACTCGCTAGTACACTCACATCATCAAATGGCCGATCAATTGTTGCTTCATAGACTTTGTAAACATCGTGTTTTGGCGTAATAATTTGATGTAATAGCTGTCCGTCATTGGTTAACAACAGTAAGCCCGTCGTATCGACATCTAATCGCCCAACAGTTTTCAAGTCTAACCGTTTATATTTGTCTGGTAACCTCTCAAATACGGTTGGATACTGTTGGTCATGATTCGCACATACAGCGTGCGCTGGTTTATTCATCATCAAAACACACGATGATTGATAGAATACCATTTCATCAAAAAATAGAATCGTATCCTCTTCCGGATCAACATGTTGTTTCGGTGTCGTTACGGTGTCTCCATTCACAGTAACCTCACCGTCTTTAATGTATTGCTTGATTTCTTTTCGGGTACCATACTGTAAGTTTGATAATAACTTGTCGATTCGCATTCGTACATCCTTTCCAAAAATAACCCTGCTAGGCAGGGTTATTGTATTGTTTTAATGGTTTGATAGACAGAATAACCTGATACCTTTTTAAAGGCTTTATCAATCTGTTTTTCCATTGCTTTTGAACGAATAATATTTTGGTATTCCTTATATTTTTTGAGTAACTCATCACTATCTACTTTACCTTCATTGGCTTGTTCAATAAGATTTAAGAATGTGACAATCTCTATAATTTCTACCGTTGTAAACTGGTCGTAATCAATCGGATATTGGTACATTATTCACCAAATGTGATGCCAATTGATTTCGCAGCTTGAACATATTGTCCTTCAGGATCAACTTGTTTTCCGCCACCAGTTGACGTTTCTCCCATTTCTCCGCCACCAACGACGTCTTCTAATGGAATAGAACTGATTTTACGTCCACGTAATTGAACCATGCGTCCAGCGCCACCGTTCATTAATAAATCAACAGCATTAACACCGAATAATAATCCTAGTGCACGGTCAAACTGTGATGTGATTCCACCACGTTGAATGTATGCTAAGTTGGTATAACGTACTTCATGTTCTGGGATTAATTCTTGAAGTTGGTCTGTTAAGATTTTACCTACTCCACCAAGACGTACTGAATCAGCACTGTCTTCAACATGTTCACGTACGGTTACATCTCCGCCTTTTGGTTTTGCACCTTCACTAATAACAATGATAGAGAAGTTACGACCAAACGCATCGCGTTGTCTAACTTTTTCTACAATTTTGTTGATGTCATATGGAATCTCTGGGATTAAGATTACATCAGCACTTCCAGCTAATCCACCTTCAAGTGCTAACCATCCTGTATGACGACCCATTACCTCAACAACCATGACACGGTCGTGTGAATATGCCGTTGTATGGATTTTGTCTAACGCATCTGTAATGGTTTCAAGTGATGTGTTATACCCAAAGGTAACATCAGTTGCCGGTAAGTCATTATCAATTGTTTTTGGGACCCCAACAACAGGTAATCCTTTACGGTAAAAGTCACGAGCACTTGTTAATGTACCGTCACCACCCATAACGATTAACGCATCGACACCAAGATATTCCAAGTTTTTAATTGCTTGATCTGAGACATCTTTATATTCAACAGTACCATCTTCTTTCATCACTGGATAATCAAAAAGATTATCTTTGTTTGATGATTTAAGAATGGTTCCCCCCTCATGCATTATTCCTGATACACTACGTAATCCAAGTGGTCTGTAGTCGTTCTTGTAAAGTCCACTATATCCGCGAGTAAACCCTACGACTTCAACACCATATTTATTAACAGCTGTTTTTGTAATTCCATTAATAACGGCATTCAACCCCGAACAGTCTCCACCACCTGTAATAATTCCGATCTTTCGAATCTTGCTCATTTGTTATTCCTCCTTAAAATCAATTACATTATACTTGTTTTTTGGCAAAGAGTAAACCAATATAACATATTGAAAGCGTTTTTAATTTTAAACGAACAAAATTATTGAAAAAACTACACCATATTAATATAATCTTGATTGATTATTTGATATAATATCAAATGTAAGTAGGTGAAAATATGATATTA
>JAASSV010000184.1 GCA_021767685.1 Caryophanales bacterium
GGTATAACGGTAATGGGTATCCTGATGGATTAAAACAAGATGAAATACCTCTAGGATCACAAATACTTTGTATTGCCGATGCAATTAGTGCCATGTCGACAAATCGCTCATATTCAAGGCAAAAAACAACCGATGAAATCATTAAAGAGTTAGAACTATATAAAGATACTCAGTTCAATCCTAAACTCGTCGATATTGCTGTGAAATGCATTAAAAAAGGACAAATCAGAACGATAATAAAAAATACCACAATAAAAGAAACCCAGAATTCATAGCAATGAATTCTGGGTTTTGAATTGATATCTTTACGATTCTTTTTTGTTGGCATCAACCATAAGATCAACCATTAAGTTAGAAAACTCAACAGGGTTATCTAGTGGCATACCTTCAATTAATAATGCTTGGTTATATAGGATTTTTGCATATTTGTTCATACTATCTTTATCTGATTCATAGACTTGTTCTAAGGTTGTGAACAATTCATGATTTGGATTGATTTCAAGTATTTGTGTTGCCTTAGCTTCGTTATTGCTTGGTAAGTTTTTCAATACTTTTTCCATTTCCATCGAAATGCCTTCGCCACTTACTAAACAGACGGGACTATCTTTTAAGCGTTTTGATAAGACAACTTCTTTAACTTTTCCACCAAGTGACTCTGAAATTGCGTTTAAGAAATCTTCTTTTTCTTTATTCAACTTTTTCAGTTTCTTTTCTTCTTTTTTATCGATTAAATCAAGATCTCCTTGATTGATTGATTTGAACTCATACTCATCATATTTCTGCATCACATTAACCATAAATTGATCAATATCATCAGTAAACAGTAAAACTTCATAGTCTTTTTCTTTGATGAGATCCATTTGTGGTAAAGATAAAATACTTTCTTTGTTTTTACCTGATGCATAATAAATAACTTTTTGGTCATCTTTCATGTTGTTGACATATTCTTTTAATGAAACATAGTCATCACTTTTTGTTGTTTTAAACATGACAAGGTCTTGGAGTTTTTCCTTGTTCATGCCAAACCCATCATAGATACCATATTTAAAGTTGACACCATAAATATCGTATAATTCATTATAGGTTTCACGATCGTTTTTCATCATGCGTTCAAGTTCTGTTTTAATTTTAGTCTCAACGCTTTTTGCAATTGTTTTAACTAAACGATCTTGTTGTAAGGTTTCACGTGAGATATTAAGATTTAAATCAGCAGAGTCGACTAATCCTTTAACAAATCTAAAGTAATCTGGGATTAAGTCTTTATTTTTATCCATGATGAATACACCTTTAGAATACAGTTGAAGTCCCTTTTCATATTTATCACTATAGAGATCAAACGGTGCTTTCTTTGGAATGAATAATAGCGATGTATATTGTGTTAGACCTTCTACTTTCGTATGAATAACTTTCATTGGGTCTTCATAATCATTAAATTGATGTTTATAGAATTCAGCGTACTCTTCATCTGTAATTTCGCTTTTATTCTTACGCCATAATGGCACCATTGAGTTTAATGTTTCGAGTTCTTTATACTCAACAGGATCTTTATCTTCATCCTCTGGAGTATCATATTTAGTCACTTCCATTTTAATAGGATATCTTACATAGTCACTATACTTCTTAACAAGATTTTTAATTTTAAACTCTTTCAAGAACTCATCATAGTTTTCTTCATTTTCCTCGTCGTTTTCACGAATATGAAGGGTAATTTCTGTTCCTACTTCATCTTTATCAATTTCGCTAATCGTGTAGCGGCTTGTTCCTTTACTTACCCATTTGTAACCTTGGTCACTATCAATACTACGGGTCTTAACCACGACTTTGTCGGCAACCATAAATGAACTATAGAAACCAACACCAAACTGTCCGATGATTTCTAAATCTTTTGCTTCTTTTAATTTTTCTTTAAACTCTTTCGTTCCGCTTTTCGCAATCGTTCCTAAATTATTGATTAACTCTTCTTCGGTTAATCCAATCCCATTATCGCGAATAGTTAATGTACGATTGTCTTCGTCACGTTCGATAATAATTTCATAGTCTGCGGCTTTATCAGTATCTGTTAATGCCATAAAATGACGTTTATCAATCGCATCGCTTGCATTCGAGATTAACTCACGTAAAAAGATTTCTTTATGTGTGTAAATCGAATGGGTCATTAGTTCTAAAAGTTGTTTTGATTCGGTTTTAAATTGTTTCGTTTTTGCCATCTTTAATTCCTCCTTAAACAAAATTATATGACTTTCCTATCGTATTATATCGTATCATGTTAGCACTGTCAAGTAATGAGTGCTAAAACTGTTTGATTGCTTTTTTAAGATACCTAAGATACAATAAACTAAAGGGTGATGAGATGAAAACATTGCGACATAACAATACGGATCCTAAGTTTAATTTAGCCTTAGAAGAATATTTACTTAAACATAAATCATTAAACGATGATCTCTTTTATGTATGGCGTAATCGCCCGAGCATTATCATTGGTAGAAATCAAAATGCTTTTGATGAAGTGCATTTAAAACGGTTACGACGTCAAGGCATTCCTCTCATTCGCCGTGTGAGTGGCGGCGGGACAGTATATCACGATTTAGGTAATATCAATTTTACGTTTATTAGCCATCATCCGAAGGAACATTTAAGCAATTATGAGTACTTTATTGATAAAATCATACAATCCTTAAGTAAACTAGGAGTTCAAGCAACATTTAAACCCAAAACACACATCTATGTTAATAACTATAAAATTAGTGGCAATGCTCAAAGTTTTCATAAAGGACGTGTCATTCACCATGGAACATTATTGTTTGATACCAACTTAAACGCATTAAACCATTTACTGAAAACTCCACAACATAAAACAAAAGCGATTAAATCCAATCCCGCTGAAACAAAA
>JAASSV010000185.1 GCA_021767685.1 Caryophanales bacterium
TATACCAATATTCACTATGAATATGGGTATGTGCCAACGGTATTAACAGAACGAAACGATACTCTAGAAATTATGGACTTACAAAATATAGGATTTACCTCTTTTGTTATTCCTCAAGACAGTATTGAAAACTACTATACTGTTAAAGCAGGAACCCTTCCTCAATCAACTAATGAAGTTGTCTTGTTAATGGATGAATGGAGTGTTGTTGAAGAAGATATTATTGAGGCACTTGGCTATAATAGTGATGATACTCTATATTATGAGGATGTCTTAGGAAAAGAACTTTATATTGCCTTGAACGATGATTTGTATGTTGAACAAGGAGAGTTATTTATACCAAATTACAATGATTTAGACACTGTGGCTAGTAATGGGGTCACCCTAACAATTGTGGGATTGGTAGAAGCATCTGATGAAGCACTTGAATATGGTAATGGAGGGATTAAGTATCTTTATGAGTTAAAAGATGAATTATTAGCACTCAATGCCAATTCAGATATTTGTACTGTTCAAGAAAATCAAGATCAATCAGTGTTTGATTTGGTGAACTTAACAGAAGAAGAAAAAGAACAAGTATTGAGTTATATTGGGTGTAATACAACGGATCCTTTCTTAATTCAAATCTATACAGACAGTGTGGAACATAAAGAGGCGATTAAAGAACATATTGCTGAATATAATGAAGATCAACCACTTGAATCAAAAGTATTTGAAACAGATTTAGCAGAGGCTATAGGAGAAACATTAAATACACTCATCACATCGATCAGTGTTGTTCTTAGTGCCTTTGCCGCAATATCACTAGTTGTTTCAAGTATCATGATTGGTGTTATTATCTATATTAGTGTCTTGGAACGCACGAAAGAGATTGGGATTATCCGGTCGCTCGGTGGCTCAAAACGAGATATTAGCCGTGTATTTAATGCCGAAAGTATTATTATCGGAACCTTTGCTGGATTGATTGGTATTTCACTAACCTATCTTTTAACTTTCCCTATTAACCATTTTGCAGGAAACTATGATGACACCTTATCATCGGTTGCTCAAGTGAATATTTTACATTTAGCAGGACTGGTATTAATTTCAGCGCTATTAACCTTTATCGGTGGACTGATTCCATCACGCATCGCCGCTAAAAAAGATCCTGTTGATGCCCTAAGAGTTGAATAGGATGAAGCAGTTATTAAAAGATATAATAGATGAACTGATATATGTTTTAAAAGGCAATACATTAGATATTTTGATTCCACCTATATTGTTTTATCTTACCTTAACCTTTTTATCTTTAATCTATGCGTTGGTTATTTCGTTATTGTTTGCGGTAGTAATGTTAACCATTCGTTTATATAAAAAGGAAAAATGGTATTATGCCCTTGGTGGTATTGCTGGGACTACCTTTGCCGCAATTATGGTTTATATCAATAATAATGCCTCTAACTTTTTCTTGCCCGATTTAATTGGGACAGGCGTATTTATTATCGTTACAATAGTGTCCTTGATTATCAAGAAACCTTTAGCGATGATCGCATCACATATCACACGGGGATGGGATATTGATTGGTTCTTAAGAAAAGATATTTATCCTGCGTACGTTGAAGTAACATATTTTTGGTTAGGATTTTTCATGATTAGATTTGGTGTGGAGTTATCATTGTACCTTACATCAACAACAGAAGACCTTGTTATTGCCAATATTATTATGGGGTTACCTCTATTAATCATTGTATTAACCCTTAGTTATGTTTATGGTATTTGGCGGCTTCAATCGTTAGATGGACCGGGGATAGATGAGTATCTTGATGGAAAAGAACCTCCATATAGAGGTCAACGTAAAGGGTTTTAAGATATATATAAAAGCACAGCGCGCTGTGCTTTTTATTGTTTTTATAGGAAAAATTAAAATAGGATAAAGGCACTAAGCCCGACTAAGAATCCATAAAGTAGGGCAGGTAAAAGAGTTTTGTTAATGATATTTCCTTCTTCCCCTTCAATCCCGACAACGGTAGCAACACTAACAACATTGTGGACACATATCATATTACCTGCGGCACCACCTAATAATTGTAGTGAAAGAATCACAATACCATTTAAGCCATACTCTAATGCAATTTGATACTGAACAGGGCTAAAGGTTAAAGTAGAAACTGTTGCACTACCAGTAATAAACGATCCTAGTTCTCCTATGTAAGCTGCCAAGAAGACCCATATACCACTGAGGTGTTCACCCAAGAAGGTGGCTAGATATATCGGCATACTCTCTAAATCACTTAAGTTCAATCCTGAGTTAGAGAAGATTTGCACCATTGATAATGTTGGCACAAGAGCCAGTGCAGCCCCTTTGACAGTATTAAGACTTAGTAGACTTGCTGCTTTAATATTTTTTGTGCTTGCTTTTTGAATAAACACACTAGAAATTGCGACAACAATTAAGATAAATCCTGGAGAATATAATAATTGTAGTGAAGACGATATTTCGCTGAACCCTAAAATATTATTAATTGAAAGATCAATAGCAGTTTGGAAAAATGTTTTCACTGGTCCAATCACACGTGAGATAATTAATAGAATAATCACAATACCGTAAGGTAACCACGCACGAACAATAGACATGTCACTATGAGTTAAATCTTCTTCACGTTCATTGGCATTTTGCCAACTATGTTTAGGAATTAAGAATCCAAACTTAATTGATGCGATTGCAATCCCTAACATAATAAGAACTGTAATGATCGTCACAAACTCATAGCCAAGTGTAATCGCAACAAGTTTCGCGACTAAAGCGTATGTAAATCCAATGAATAAAGTCCAAGGTACAATTTCTATATAATCACGTTTTTGACTATCTTTAGCAAAGAAGAACAATAGCATA